>CADAQS010000086.1 GCA_902790115.1 uncultured Eubacteriales bacterium
AACAGCGCCGCCAGGATCAGCACGCGCAGAATTTTGAACTCGCCTGCGGCAAGCCGCCAGTAATCGCGATGAAACGGGGTGGTGAACAAGGCTCGTCTGTCGAGCGGGGGAAGGGGTTGGTTGCCGGACATAAAAATACCTCCTTACGATGCCGGCCATGGCCATCATAAGGAAGCGGTTCCCAATGATGTCACAGCGGGATGCGGCAAGCGCACCGCAAGGGGTCCTCCCTTTTCGTCCGTGCGGCAACTCCCCGTCCGCACGGCACTGCGGCCTCAGCCAACGCGCGCCTGCCTACTCTGTTTTTTCTGCAAACATTATATTCTCTTTTTCGCGCCGTGTAAAGAGGAGCATCGTTCTTTTCAGAGAAAACATGCGAAATGTGTCCCGACGCTTTGCGGCGAGGACGGACCCGAATTGCCCAAGTTTCCGTAGGTGCATTTAGAAGGTTGAACAAAAACGATACATCGTATATAATGAAAAGCAGAAAGAATTCTGCGGAAAGGAGCGCTGTCCGATGGTGTATGAACTGTGTGATCCAAGGGCCGCAGCACCGCTGTTTGCAGGCTGGGAGGAAACCCTGGTACTCTCCTGCCTCGAACAGGTAATGGGCAAGATCTATGTGACAGATCCCGACCATCCCAAATCCGCAATGGCGTTTTTGGGACAGTTTGCGTTTTATGCCGGCGAGCCCGACCGGGCGCTCGTTATGGAAAAGCCCGAAGGACTGGTGATTATGGTGCCGTCGAATGAACAATGGGCGGCGCTGATCGAGGAGTGTTTTCCGGATATTCCCCGGGAGATCCGCTACGCGATCAAAAAGGATACGAAGTTCGATCCGAAGAAGCTCGAACGACTGATCGCCGCGCTTCCCGCAGGGTATGAACTGCGGAAGATCGACGGCGCGATCTATGACCTGTGCATGGAAAGCGAGCTTTTCATCGACTGCGTGATGCACTTCGGATCCAAAGAAAACTACTTCTCGCTCGGGCGCGGCTTTGCGGCGTTGAAGGACGGAAAGCTTGCGTCCGTCGCGTCCTCCTTTTCCGTATACCGTGAGGGCATCGAGATCGAGATCGATACCGTGGAAGAGGAGCGGCGCAAAGGCCTTGCAAGCGCGGTCGCCGCGGCGCTGATCCTCGATTGCCTCAAGGACGGTTTGTATCCGAGCTGGGATGCGGCGAACGCGGAGTCAGTGCATCTTGCGGAAAAGCTCGGGTACGAATTCAGCCACGAGTATCCCTGCTACTGGGTGAGCGGGATCTTTGATTCCGTGATTCCAAACCCCGATCGGAGCGGATGGGACGCGCTCGCCGGCAGATACGAACGGCAGACCGACGACAGGCGCATCTTTGACGTATCCTATACAGACGGCGATCTGTATGTAAAAGCCGACGCGGAGGGCAAACCGCAGGAAAGAAAACTGTATCCCATCGGCGAGAACACGTTCGGCGTCCTGTGGGGAGACGACCGGGTTGTCTTCTGCGACGGCGGCATGACCGTCAACGGACAGCGCTGCCGGAAACTGTAAAACCCGGGAATCCCGAAACGAGGAAAACGAGCATGGAGTGTTCGGAACTGTCAAAAAGATCCGAAAAGAAGAAGGCCGATGAACAGAATAGTTCGGCATAAAAAAGGGCGAAGCGTTTGCTTCGCCCTTTGTCGTTCGGATCGTTTCGGCGGTTACTTCGCCGCTTTGCGCTTTTCGAGTTCGCCGCAGATGCGGTTGTACTCGTCCTCGTCGAGCTTGTAGTGCTTCTTGTAGAGCAGGAATGCGACAAACATCAGCACGCAGGACGGGATCGTCATGCAGAGCAGGAGTCCCAGCGTCTGTCCGTGCGTGACGTTGGTCAGAAGATCGCTGATCATCGAGGTCTTCTGCGCGTCGGTGATCAGCTGTGCGGAAGCGTCGCGCTCGAGCTGCGAGATCTCGTTCGTATACTGGATCACGCCGCAGAGCAGGAACGTGCCGGAGGCGATCGCCGCATAGATCGCGGATGCGAGCTTGGTGATGAACGGACGCAGCGAGGAGATGATGCCCTCGTCGCGGGTGCCGAACTTGTATTCGTTGTATTCGACCGTATTCATGATCGAGATCATCATGATCAGGTACATGCCGTACTGACCGAAGTTGGCCGCCATGTAACCGAGCGTGATCAGGATGAACTTGAGGCTGAACCCGAACACGAGCACGCTCTGCGCCTTCAGCGTGAGCCCGCTCAGCAGCATGACCGCATAGCCGATTGCCGAGATGACCATCAGGCGGTTCATCAAAGGCTTACGGTTGATCTTTGCGGAGATCGCGGGGTAGAAGATCATCAGAAACGCGGTGATCATCATGCCGAACATCTGGAACAGCGTGAACAGACCGCCCTCATAGCCGAAGTCGAAGTAGATATACATCGAGCCGATGCCGGACAGAATGATGCCGTTGCCGATCTGCTGGATGATGAACGCGAGCGAGACCCAGAGCAGCTGATCGTTTCCGGTGATCGTGTTCCAGATCTTCTTGAAACTGACCGGCGGAACCGGTTCGGAATCATAGCTGCGCTGCTCCTTGACGCCGAAGATTGTAAACGCCAGGAATGCCGGCCCGAGAATCGCAAAGACGAGTGCGATTACGCCGTAAGCGGTGACGGCGTTGCCGCCGATCGCCTGCGAACCGGCGGTCAGCAGCGGGATCAGGGACACGGCGAGCGTTCCGCCGATGCCGGCGAACAGGTTCGCGCGCGAGGTGTACTGGTTGCGGGTGTCGGGATCGGAGCTCAGCGCCGGTACCATGCCCCAGTAGGAAATGTCGTGCATCGTGTAGGTGATGCTGTACAGGAAATACATCACGCCGAAGAACACGACAAACGGCCAGCCCTGCAGCTGCACGTTGAACGTCAGATAGATGACGACCGAAGTCGACAGGATGCCGATCACGAGCCACGGCTTGAACTTGCCCCATTTGGTGCGCGTGCGCTCGATGATGTTGCCCATCAGCGGGTCATTCAACGCGTCGAAGATTCGCGCGGCGACCATGATCGCGGTGATCGCGCCGAGCTGCGCCGCATTCAGATGCCGCGTCAGGAGAACGTAGGTCAGAAGATAGCCGGTGACAAGGTTGTACACCATATCACGGCCGACCGTGCCGAGCGGGAACATCCAAAGATTCCTTTTTTTGATCTTTTTGTCTTCCATTGTTTTCTCCTCTTTTTTATTCAATCGTGAACCGTACCGTTACGGACGGCAGATTTGCAGCGGAAATCGTGAGCGCCGCTTCGCCGGCATGCCCCACGGTGCGCAGGTACAGACCGGTGCTGCCGCCCTCTAAGACGATGGCGTCCGGACCCATCAGCTCGGCGTCGCCGGTCAGTTCGAGCTTTAACGGCAGCTGCGCGTACGGCGCGAGGTTGCCGTTCTCATCGACAACGCGGATGCGGACTGCCGCCATGTCGTAGGTGTCGCCCTCGGTCAGCACGGTGCTGCTCGGCGTCACTTCGAGGTGCAGAACCGCGTTCGGCGTCTGCGTGACGGAAGCAACGACCTTGCCGTCCCTGCGCGCGTCAAAGCGCCAGCGGGTCGCCTCGCCGCCCCAGTTGCCGATGTACTTGCCGTACAGCCGCACGCCGTCCTCGTACTTGAGCCCATAGCGGACCATCGCCCAGCCCATACGCGCCTTGTCGCCGAGCGGCAGGTTGGCGATGCCGTACTTTCCGGCAGCCACGAGCGCATCGTGCAGCAGCTTCTCCTTTGTGCCGGTGAAGCCTTCCTCGCTTTCGAGCAAATGGCCGATCAGATCGTTCACGAGCACCGGAGGATGCTTCAATCCGTGCCACGGCAGCGGATGGAACGTCGTCACGAGCTTGTCGTTTTTATAGAGCGCAACCTCGTCCGCGTTCGTGAACGCATAGATGTCGCCGATCTGCGCTGCCGAATAATCGCCGCCGTCCATCGGGGAGCCGATGACCAGAACCGGTTTCTCGTCGCCCTGACTTGCATAGGTCGCAGCGGCGAGCTTCGGATTGCGGAACGCGTCGAGCACGCCGTGATAGCAGATGCGGTCGCCCGAACCGAAGTCCTTGTGCGTCGCATAGTCGAACATGCACCAGCCGAAGCAGCCCGCGTGTTCGCCCGACGCCATCGCGCCGTTCAAAACGTAGGCATGCCGCAGCGCCTGCGACTGCCGCTTTTCCCACGGATCGTAGGGCTTGGTCGGGAACATGTGACCGTCGTGCTCGGAGATCAGATATCCCTTCGACATGTCGGGCGTGCTGTCCTTCTTCTGCTGGATCGGTTTTTCGGGATTAAACGCGGTAAAGTCGTTGTAGGCATAGACGTCCTCTAAAAGGCTGCTCTTTTGCAGATAGCGGACGCCGGAGGTCTGGCGGGACGGGTCGAGTTCATGGGCGAGCGCGTTGGTCTTTTTGTAAAGCTCGTCGCAGTCGACGCTCTCGTTGATGCGGACGCCCCACAGCACGACCGACGGGTGGCTGCGGTTTTCGAGGATCATTTCGCGCACGTTTTCGAGCGCCTGTTCTTTCCATGCCGCGTCGCCGATGTGCTGCCAACCCGGGATTTCGGTGAATACGCACAGGCCGAGCCGGTCGCACGCGTCGAAGAAATGCTGGCTTTGGGGATAGTGCGAGGTGCGCACCGCGTTGCAGGAAAGCTCCTCCTTCAAAATCCGTGCATCCTCGACCTGCAGGCTCTTCGTCGCCGCATAGCCGATGTACGGATAGCACTGGTGCCGGTTGAGTCCGCGGAGGAAATACCGGCTGCCGTTCAGATAGAAACCGTCGGCGCGGAATTCCGCGGTGCGGAAGCCAAACGCCTTGCTCACGGTGTCGAGGACGGTGCCGTCCTCGCCGAGCAGGGACACCTCAAGTGTGTAGAGATTCGGCGACTCGGGCGACCACGGCAGGGCATCGGTGACGGGCAGCACGTGCGTGCGCTCACCGTTCATCGACTCGGCCAGACAGCGACCTTCGCCGTCGAGCACGCGGACGCGCAGGCGGGCGGCATCCGGTCCGTCCACGGTGCAGACCGCCTTGGCAGTCTTAACATCGGGCGTCGAAACGAACACATCCGAAAGGTATGTGCGGTTTCTGACGTCGAGCCATGCTTCGCGGTACAGCCCGCCGTAGGTCAGATAGTCGATGACGAACCCGAACGGCGGAATGGAGCCGTTTTCGGTCGAATCGAGCCGGACCGCGATCGTGTTCTCCGCGCCGTAGCGTACCCGGTTCGTGATCTCATATGAGAATCCGGTGTAGCCGCAGCGGTGCGTGCCGAGCTCCTCGCCGTTCAGATAGACGGTGGCGATGTGCGCTGCGCCGTCGAACCGTAAAAACAGCCGCTTGCCGGCGTTCTCGGCCGGAACGAACAGGCTCCTGCGATAGCCGGAGACCATTTCGTATTCCGCCGGAGACGCGTAATGCAGCGGCAGCTCCCGGACATTATGCGGCAGACGAACGGTTTCATAGGATCCTTCACCGGCGAGAAACGCTTCGTCCCACGCGGGCGTGAATTCCCAGTTTCCGGAAAGACTTTTCATATCGATTCCTTTCTAACCCTGTCTGATTGACATTCTTTTTACAGTATAGCATACAATCGCCTGCGCGTTCAAGGCTTTTCTGAAAACGGAAACGGAAATGCACTGCTTTTTTCCATTTTTCGGACATGCACTGCTTTCAGAGAAAACAGCAGCGGATGATACCGGAGAGGAGGTAAAAACCATGCAAAGAATCCGTTTGACTTCCTATATATAATGTGGTACGATGGGTTCGGCAAATCACGAACCCCCGGGCGGGGGAGAAAGCGGGGAATTGCGTATGCAGAAAAGATGGATTGCATGGCTGATGACTGCGTTGATGCTGCTGTCCGCGTTCGCGTGCGCGGCGCCAGCCGCATCGGCTCCTGAAGAACCGCAGGAACCGGCTGTATCCGAACCGGAAAAGGCTGCGGAAGAACCGGCTGCTGCCGAAGCGCCGGCTGCTGAACCTGCAAAGGCGCCGGAACCGGCCGCGTTTTCGGGCGAGGAATACTTCCTCGAACCCGAGGAAGGCATGAATCAGCTGACGATCTACTGGACCGCGCCGTCGATCGACTTTGATACGAGCGACGTCTGGATCTGGTACGAGAGTAAGGACGGCAGCGGCTATCCGTTCTATCCGTGCGCCTACGGCGCCAAGTGCATGATCAACGTGCCGGAAGGCGAAAAGACGGTCGGCTTCATCGTCCGGAAGAATTGCTCCGATCCGTGCGGAACCTCGTGGGGTTCTGCGACCAAGGACGTGGACGGGGACCGGTTCGTCGAGATTACCGGAAAACAAACGGCGATCTATCTTAAGACCGGCGACGATGCAATCTATTACAGTGAGGACGGCGGCGTGAATCTATATCAAAAAAAGGTTTTCTCCTTTGCGGGTATCGTTGCTGCGAATCAGATCAAGTACCGCATCGAGCCGGCGACCAAAATTACCGATCTGAACCAAATCAAGGTTCGGTGCGGCGACCGTGAGGTTCCGGTCGAATCCCTTTCGAGCCTCAACAACTCGGTCGTTCTCGGAACGATCACGCTCGCGGAGGATCTCGATATCACGCAGCAGTACACGGTTGCAATCGAGGGCTACGGTGAACAGAACGCCGTTCCGACGGACATCTTTGACTCGCAGGCGTTCATCGATTCTTACACGTATGACGGCGACGATCTCGGCGCCGTGATCGACGGCGATCACACAACGTTCAAGGTCTGGGCGCCGACCGCAAGCAAAGTCGTGCTCAATCTCTATGAAGCCAGAGACGGCTGCGACGCGTACGCGAACGTCGAGATGGAAAAGGGCGGGCACGGCGTCTGGAGCGCAACCGAAGCCTGCGGTCACGGCACGTATTACACCTACACGGTCACAACGGCGATCGGCACGCAGGTCGCGGTCGATCCGTATGCGAAAGCGGTCGGCGTCAACGGCGATCGCGGCATGGTCATTGACCTTGCTTCGACCGATCCGGAGGGATTCCGGGAAACGCCGTTCGACGCGGGACTGACCTCCTACCGCGACGCGGTGATCTGGGAAGTGCATGTGCGCGACTTCTCGAACCGCGTTGCCGGCGCAAAGTATCCGGGCAAGTACCTTGCGTTCACGGAGACCGGATGGAAGAACGCGTCGGGTCAGCCGATCGGCATGGACTATCTGACCGATCTCGGCGTGACGCACGTCCATTTCCAGCCGATCTACGATTACGCGACCGTCAACGAGACGAATCCCGACGGACAGTTCAACTGGGGCTATGACCCGAAGAACTACAACGCGCCTGAGGGCAGCTATTCGACCGATCCGTACCACGGCGAGGTGCGCGTAAACGAAGTCAAGCAGATGGTGGACGCGCTGCACAAAAACGGTCTTGCGGTCGTCATGGACGTCGTGTACAACCATACCTACGATGCCAATTCGAGCCTGAACCGCATCATGCCGTATTACTACTACCGCTACAACGGGCTCGGCGAGAACTCAAACGGCAGCGGCTGCGGCAACGAAACCGCGTCCGACCGGTATATGTTCTCGAAGTTCATGGTCGATTCCGTGACCTACTGGCAGCAGGAGTACCGGATCGACGGTTTCCGCTTCGACCTGATGGCGCTGCACGATGTCGATACGATGCAGAAGATCGAGGCGGCCGTGCATGCGAACAATCCGCAGGCGCTGCTGTACGGCGAAGGCTGGACCGGCGGCACCTCGGCACTGAATCCGAACCTGCAGGCGACGCAGGCGAACGTCCGCAAGATCACCGCGTCGGAGGGCGCGATCGGTGCGATCGCCGTGTTCAACGACGCGATTCGCGACGGTTTGAAGGGGAGCGTGTTCGATGCGAAGGCGATCGGCTACATCAGCGGCGACGCGACCAAGAGCAACGCGCAGAAAGTTCTGTTCGGCGTGACCGGCGGCGCCTACACCAAGGGCGGCAGCTGGAACGTCGTGGACGCAATGGTGATCAACTACATGTCCTCGCACGACAACCGCACGCTTTGGGATATCCTTGCAAACGGCGTGCCGGAGGCGTCGGAAGAAGATCGGCTTGCG
>CADAQS010000087.1 GCA_902790115.1 uncultured Eubacteriales bacterium
CAACCTTGCGGTTGACGATCATCTCGCCGGTATGCTCCACACCGTCAAAGTCCACGTACAGCAGAGAGACGTAGCGCAGATCGGTGATTTTGACCGGACAGTCCTTCGGATCTTCGGGAAAGGTCGTGCCGATGATACGCGCCTTGCAGGCATCGGTCAGCGCGCAGTACCAGAAGGAAGCATGCTTCTTATGCGTTTTGACCTTTTCCGCACGGTACGGGTTCGGCGTCGGCGACGGGGAGGGCGTCGGCTCGGGCGTGTCGGTCGGGACCGGCGTTGCGGTCGGAACAAGCGTCGGCGAGGGGGTATCGGTCGGCGCGGGGATCGGCGTAAGGCGCGCGGTCGGCGTCGGATCGAGAACGATTACAACCTGCGCCGCACTTGCAGCGGGCAGGGCAGTGTCCTTTGGCGGCGCATCGGTCGCTGCGGTATTCGGTTGGACGCATCCTGCCAGAACGAAGACAATCGGCAGGACGGCAAGCCATCGTTTCATCAACACAGCAGTGTATCACAACTTGCCTTTTTGGGCAACGATTTCCGCGAAAAAAAGG
Organism: uncultured Eubacteriales bacterium; assembly: GCA_902790115.1. Classification (GTDB taxonomy): domain Bacteria; phylum Bacillota; class Clostridia; order Christensenellales; family CAG-138; genus UBA3792. Next base: position 552 of record CADAQS010000087.1, read on the forward strand.
AGCGCATCGGCTCCTTTTATTCTCAGGGAATCCTTCAGCTGCGGATGATCTTCATGCTCGGACTGCGCGGGAAATCTTCCTTTCGGATGACCAGATTCTGGATCGTCTTGTACGGCGGCACCGACGCGTTGAACTTTTCGACGGCGGCGCGGATCGCGGTCTCCGGATCGGTGATCTGCATGGCGGCGAGCGCCGGCGCGTTCGGGAAGACTTCGGCTTCGAGCAGCGTGCGGCCGTCGATCACGGTTTCACGCACGAGCGCGTCCTTGATCAGCGGGATACGGACGAGTGCAAGCTCCAGCTCCTCGGGCGAGATGTTTTCGCCGTTCGGCAGCACGATGATGTTCTTGCGGCGACCGGTGATGTAGAGCAGACCGTCCTCGTCAATGCGGCCGAGGTCACCGGTCTTGAGCCAGCCGTCTTCGGTGAAGATGTTTGCGGTCTCCTCGGGATCGTTGTAGTAGCCGAGCATCAGATGATCGCCGCGGACCCAGATCTCGCCGTCCACGATTTTGACCTCCTGCTCGGGATAGGGCATACCCACGGAGGTCGGGTTTTCGAGCGCGTGTCCGTTGCCGGAAACGAGGTTGGCGGTCTCGGTCATGCCGTAGCCGGGGCAGACCGTGATGCCGAGCTTGTGATAGCGTGTGATGATGCTCTCGGGAACCTGTGCGCCGCCGGCGATGATCATCTGCAGCCTGCCGCCGAGCGCTTCCACGCCGCGCATCGCCGCAAGACCGGCGAGCATGTCGGCAAGCGCCGGAACGAGCACGAGCATCGTCGGCTGCGCCTTGGGCAGAACGGCGACGATCGTCCGCATATCCTCGAGCGTGTAGAGCATCGAGCCGGTATAGAAGCAGGACAGCAGGTTGCGGACCACACCGAACACATGGCTGAACGGAATCAGCGCAAGGTAGCGCTGCCGCAGGGCAGGCATCGGAACGAAGATGCCGTTGAACGCGCCGCGCATCAAAGCGCCGTGCGAAAGCAGTGCGCCCTTCGACTTGCCGGTCGTGCCGCCGGTGAAGAAAATCGCGGCGGGCGTGTTCTTTTCGTTGGCGGCTTCGGGTACGGGTTCGCTTGCCTTGACGGCGGATGCGGCAACGGCGCGGACGCCTTCGGGAAGCGCAAGTACTTTGTTGCGTGCTTCAAACACGTCTGCGTAGATATAGAGGGAGATATCGAGCTTTTTGAGGTTGCCGGTCAGCTCCTCGCCGCCCATCGTCATCGGGATCGGGACGATGACCGCGCCGTACGTCGTGACCGCGAAGATCAGCTCCGCCGCAAGCGCGGAGTTCGGCAGCTGCATGCCGACCTTGTCGTTCGGACGGACGCCGTTGTCGCGAAGGAAGCCGCGAAGACCGCCTAAGGCGTGGATCATCTCACGATAGGTTACGGGACCTGCGATGCCGTCGAGCGCGAGGTCGTCGGCAAAGTGCTCGCCGGCAAAGGCCACGAGGTCGTTGATCGTCGGCATATAGTGGAAGAAATCGCGTTCTGATTCCGGCAGAAGGCTGACATAATACTCTCGGGAGTCCATACATTAATCCTTTCTGGTTCGGGAAGCCCCGTAATCTTTCATAGTATATCACAGTCCGCATTTTTTCGCAACCGTTGTATGAATCTGGTAAAAGCGCTTGACAAGGCGGAAGCGGAAGCGTATACTTCGTTTCAGACGCAGGGGCGCGGCTTCGGTCGCTGAGAAGAACCCTTTGAACCTGTTGGGTAATGCCATCGTAGGAAGCGTGCAACCTTTCGAGATACTGCCCACAGGCGGTATCTTTTGTTATATAGGAGGGATAAAATGAAGAAGATGGTAAGAAAACTCGTGGAAAGCGCTCTGATGATCGCCGTCGCGACGGTCCTGAGCCTTCTGAAGATCGACCTGCCGTTCGGCGGCGGCGTAACGATTGTCAGCATGCTGCCGTTGATTCTGATCAGCCATCGCTACGGCTGGAAATGGGGCGTTTTGACCGCGTTCGTGTACAGCCTGATCCAGTTGATTCTCGGTCTTGACAACGTGGCGTATGCCGAAAACTTCCTCATGGGCGTCGGCATCGTACTGCTCGACTATGTGATCGCATACACCGTGATCGGCCTTTCCGGCGTGTTCGGCAAAAAGTTCTGGTCGGTTGTCGTCGGCGTTGCCGTCACGTTTACGCTGCGGTTCCTTTGCCATCTGGTGACCGGCGCATGGCTGCCGATGACGAATCCGTGGATCTATTCGTTCCTGTACAACGGCTGGTACATGCTGCTTGAACTGATTATCACCGAAGTCGTTGTGTGCATCATCTATTGGCCGCTGAAAAAATACTTCACCGGCAGCGATCTCGGCGCCGCAAAATAAAGAAACAGACAGGAAAAAAAGAGGCTTTTGAGCGCTATTCTGAAAAGGGTGGTTTTCAAACCACTACTACAGAATAGCTGCGAGAGAGCCTTCCTGCGGTAAAAGAAGCATAATTGCGGCTATTCAGAAAGGAGTTCATCCGGCGGATAGCCGCAATTTCGTTTTATCACAGGAGGTAACACATGAAAAGCTATTTTGAAGAACGTGGGGGTTCGTATTCTCAAGTAGGTGACTATCAGATTCCGAACCTTGTATTGGACCCACAGCCGGAAGGCGATATCGGCATATGGGGTTGGCGCAGAAAACAGTATCTCAAGGAGCATCGAAAAGGCACATACAACGCAATGCTCATGCAAGGAACGCTGACGCAGCACCTGATCGAAATAAACGAGGCGGCGCTCGACCTTTCGGAATCTCTCGTCAAGCAGATGGCGGCAGCCGAAGGCGTGACGGAAGAATTGAAGCGGAAAGATCAAATGGCATGGGTCAGGAGAATGAATAACATTCGGAATCGTGTCGACGAGATTGTAAGGAACGAATACATTTATGTATGATTGACAATGGGTTTTTCTCAATACCGTCAGCATGAAGAAATGGTGGTCAAATTGGCCACCATTTTTCGTTTATTCGGCTGTTGGGTTACTTCGTCTATACTTGCTGCTGTCAGTTTTTTCTATGATATTTTCATAATCAATTATAGCCTTCTTTTTCTCGAATCCCAAATCTTCGTCCGTCCATTTCTCGTATGTCTTGCCGATCTTCTGTATCCGCTTATAAACTGCGCTGTGCGTTTTCAGCCCGACAAGATCCGCTACCTCCTGCATCGGTTTTCCCATATTTCGCAGGAGCAGGATTTTCTGATCGGTTTCCGAAAGCGACAGGAAGAATGCTTCGCCGTCGATCCGCGTGATAGCATCCTCCTCCATATCGTCCTCGGTTTCCATCTGCATCAGGCGGTGGTGGACTTTGGAATTCTCTGCCCTTAGGATCACGTCCAAAGATACCGTCGGATGCTTTGTCTGCCGGTGATACCATTGCCTCTGGAAGTTCAGCATTCGCCGATTGAAAAACCGTTGATCGTCAAAATCTTCCTCGCATGGCATTTCATTGCACACGTCGATCACCGCACCGCGATGCTCCATCCCGAACACATCTCCCGCAACAGAATCGACCATACCCATCGCGTCATCCAACGAGGGAAATCCGATCTGCTGTTCGGACAAGGGCTTTTCATACAGATCGTGATTTGTCCATAAGATCCATCTTCGCTGCATTTGTTTGGTCCATAACGGCGTTTCATGCGCTATGACCCATTGCGGCGCATTGCGGGAATAGTATTCCATCCAGCCGGACATCTGCATAGCGTTCCAAATCAGATATGCATAGCCGTCGATAACCGTTTCGAGAAACTTATCACTTTCGACCAAAGCAAGACTTATCGGATCAAGCAGCAGCTCAGAGGGACAGCGCGGAAGCATTTGCAGATTCTCCTCGGCATTGACCATGATTTCTGCGGGCAGCGCATAGAACGCGGGAATCCACTCGCTGTTTTTTACAACTCTGTAAGACCCGTCCTCCTGCGGGATCAGAATCTGATCATTGTAAGCCGCATAGATTTTCATGTTCCATCACCTCCCAACCGACTGCACTCCGATTCTTCAAACCCATTCTACCGAAATAAACATCCCATAAAACGGACAGAATCCATTGCGTAAGAAAATATATTATTTTTGTAGGAACAATTAGGGGGTAGAAATTGCTTTTATAGGTGAGTGGGGCACATTTTTGTGAACCGGTTTGAAAGGAGGCAGATCGGAAAATGAATACTGCGCCCACTTTTTGACGCAACCGCGGTGCCCCGTTGGTGCACCGCTGAACTTGGTCTCGGCGACAGATTCAATAATATGTAAACTACTCCCACCCTTTTATTCGAGAGAGCGCGTTTGGAGTACCTTTACAGAACTTCCCGACAAGTTGGCGGGAAGTTAATCTGATTGAAAATGAATCCCAACTTGGGATGAATTATCAGCATAGCAACTTGTGTCCAACTTGAACACAAGTTCGGATCGTGAAACTGTCCTCACTTTTGAGGTTCAGCATATTCGCACCGCCGCAGCGGGAAGGTTCCAGCAAGAAAACTAAATAGAACGGCATTCTTCGGTCAGCTTTCGGGTTGGCTTTTCTTTTGCTGTTCGGAAAGGAGCAAATGTATCGCACCGTCTGCGGACGGGAACGGAACCATCATGGAAATACATTTACAGGAGGACACACTATCGACCCATGACACAAAACCATCACCGCCATGTATATGGCACAGGACGATCTTCGCTTTGGAGATCGTCTTTTTCGTATCGCACCGCTTGTCGGGAAGTGAACAATATCGACCAATATTTTTATAGAAAAGAGGATTACAAACATGATAGATCATCTATCCAACAGCATCGTTACACTGCACATATTCAACGGATTCTTGAAGAAAGGAGGACTGCGCCGACCGTATGTACATCACACAACGTATTGGAAACACGGTGTACCGCGTCAAGGTCACGGTAAGCGAAAGCGGTACGCAAACTTTAGAGGATATTTTGCTGCGGCTGATCCGCAATGATACCCTTGCAAACAGCGGCGAATGTGGTATAATAACGTTACCGCAGGAAGGTTATCCGCAGCTCGAAAGGATACCTTCATGAAGCAACCTATCATTACAAATCAGATCACCGCTCTATATGAGCGTCTTTCCCGCGACGACGAGGTCGCCGGTGACAGCGTTTCGATCCAGACGCAAAAGCAGATTCTTCGGGACTATGCACAGCAGCATGGTTTCTATAACTGTGTGGACTATACGGATGACGGTTTCTCCGGCGGCAATTTCAATCGCCCTGCTTGGGAACGGATGATTGCCGATATCGAAGCCGGAAAGATTTCTGCCGTCATTGTCAAGGATATGTCCCGTGTCGGGAGAAACTACCTGCAGACCGGGTATTATACCGAGGTCTATTTCCCGCAAAATCATGTACGTTTCATAGCCATTGCGAACAATGTAGACAGCGCCGATCAGCAAAGCAGCGAGTTTGCACCGTTCTTGAATATCATGAACGAATGGTATCTGCGAGATATGAGCCGAAAGCAGAAGCAGGCGTATAAAGCACGCGGCAAAGCCGGGAAGCGATATGCAACGATTCCCTGCTACGGCTATCGTAAAGACCCGGAGAACAAATACATATGGATCGTGGACGAAGAAGCTGCAGATGTCGTCAGAATGATTTTCTCGTGGGCTGCGCAAGGGATCGGCGTTGTAGAGATTGCTCGCCGCTTGTCCAAGCAGCAGATTGAGAAGCCGTCCTACTATATGTCGACGCATGGAATATGGAAATGCGGCGATCCGTGGATCAATGAACGTCCGTATGATTGGAACTGCCGAACCGTCGGGGATATTCTTGCAAAGCAGGAATATCTCGGTCATACGATCAATGCAAGGTTCTCGGTGGAATCATACAAGACACACAGGACGGTTCGCAACGATCCTTCTGAATGGCAAATCATTGAGAACACGCATGAGCCGATCATTGATCAAAAGACATTTGAAACGGTACAGAAAGCACGGAACGTCAAGCGGAGAACCGATACGCTCGGAAAAGCGAACCCGCTGACGGGTCTTGTTTTCTGCGCCGATTGCGGGAGAAGGATGTATAATCACCGCTGCGGATCGAAAGCACGGAAAAAGAACGCAGTACCGGACCCCGTCACCGGTTTGTTCCCAATGGACTACTATGCCTGCTCTACCTATTCGCTGACAAAGAATCGCTCGGATCGAACCTGCACACAGCACCAGATCATGACGAAAACAATCCGGTCGCTGATCCTGAACACAATCCGAACAATGGTACAGTTTGCACTGTTTGACAAGGAGCGCTTTATACAACAGGTGCGTGAAGATTCTCTGATTCGGGATCGGACGCAGGCAAAGGAATTGCAGAAGAAAATCGCAAAGGAAGAAAAGCGCATTGCTGAACTGGATCGCCTGATTATGAAGCTGTATGAGGACTATGCGCTCGATCGGCTTCCGTATGAACGGTATCGACAGATGACGGAGCAGTATGAAACGGAGCAGAAGGCGCTGAAGGCGTCGCTTGCGGAAGATCAATCGAAGGTCGATTCCTACACCGACGACACCGACCGTGCCGAACGGTTCCTTGCCGTTGCCCGGCAGTATACAGATTTCACCGCTTTGACGGACGATATGATCCTTGCGTTTGTGGACAAGATCCTTGTACACGCGCCGGAGAAGATCGACGGGGAGCGAGTACAGGATGTGGAGATCCATCTGAACCACATCGGCAGGATCGACTTGCCGTCAGATGTGATCGCAATCGGCGCGAAGGAACCGGACAAGGAAGCCGAGTTGCAAAAGAAGCGGGAATACCATCGCCGGTATTATCGGACGAAAGTCAAACCGAAGAAGGAAGCGCAAAAAACGACGAACGCGGGATAACGGAATATGCAAAAACAATCATTTTTCATTGTTCCCTCCTAAAAGCAATACATTTCAAACGCATATCGTTATCCGTGTCTTAACTTCGTCCCATCTTGGGACGAAGTGACAAAGCAGCGAGCGCCTCGCAGGGTTCATCCTTGCGGGGCGTTTTGCGCTTTTGTCGGCTGATAAAGTCAGACTTTCTCGGCGTTTTCAACTTCGTCTCCAGTGGAGACGAAATGAGTTCTCGGCGTATGCAGCAGTTTTGACGGTGAAAGTTATGTGCCGCAGGCGCAGAATTATTGTGTCTCCAACGGAGGCACATTTTTATGCAACCACGTCATATCTTCCGTTGCAGCGTATGTTCCGAGGAAATTAGTCCCCACTGGGAATAATTTTCACTTCGGACCAACCTGGTCCGAGGTTGGGAGAATAGGCAAAAAATCTGTCCCGCTGGGACATCTTTTCAGGGCTGATTGTACGACTATCGAAAAGGAGTCTCAGTGGGCACCATTTCCGACAACAGAAAAACAACATTCAGGGGCTTTCTTACAGTCGGTTCGCAAATATGCGGGTCGGCTGTTTCTTTACCCGGGTTTTAACTTCGTGCCAACTTGGCGCGAAGTTAAAACCGCATCGCAATTTCTGTCCCAGTGGAACAGAAGTTGCTTGACGCGGAAACGATGATCCATTGGATCGCGTTTTCCTATGGTGCCAAATCGAGAGGAATTCGGTGACTTTTCCATTCCGTCCGGAGAGGTACGGTGCCGAAACGGTGCCATCCAGTAAACAGACATTATAGCCGAAATCATATTGGTTTTGGCAGAAAGGAGCCTTTATGAACGAAACAGAACGTATCCAAGCACAGCACAGATTGGAGGAAGCGCAGGCGCGGGATCGGGTTAAGGAACGTAAGGCACGAACCAGACGATTGATTCAGATCGGCGCGATTACAGAGAGCGTGTTTTCGAGAATCAAGGACATGGAGCTTGAGGATGCGAAGCGTTACATGGAACAGATCCGAGACCGTTAGGGGATCGGAATCGGAGGAAGCAGCCGTCCGCGACTGCTTCTTCTTTTTATTTTTTCCGAAGGGCGCACTTACTCACCACCTGCGAAGCAGGCGGTGGTACCCTCTCGTTGGTCGGGTCGTGCGCTCCTCCCGAAAGCGTTGCTTTCTCCGGAGGGGGCAGACAATGCCGCAAGCCGTCATTGTCTGAGCAGCGACGAATTGTCGTGCAATTCTCGTTGCATGAAACCCTGCACCGCAGTGTTTCGGGTACGCTGTGGAAACGGCGCGCCGTTTCAAAGAATCATGGAAAGGAATTTTATCACATGGCAATTTACCATTTAGAAGCCAAGATTATTAGCCGAGGCACAGGGCGCTCGGCAGTCGCCGCCGCAGCTTATATGGGCTGCGATGTAATCACAAATGAATATGATGGGATCACCCATGACTATTCCCGCAAGGGCGGACTTGTCTGGGAGCATATCTTTCTCCCTTCCCAAGCGCCGCCGGAATGGTCTGATCGCGGAACGCTATGGAACGCTGTGGAACAGGCGGAGAAAGCGAAGGACAGCCGCCTTGCACGGGAGTTGATCGTAGCCCTGCCCATAGAGTTACCTGCCGAGGAATGGAAAAGCATCTTGACCGAGTTTATCACGGAGCAATTCGTGTCCGACGGTATGTGCGCTGACGTCGCCATTCACGACACCGACGGTCACAACCCTCACGCACATATCCTGCTGACGGTCAGACCGATAGATGAAAATGGAAGATGGCAGTACAAAACACAGAAAGAGTATCTGTGCGTTCGGAATGGAGAGGAATGCGGCTTCACGGCGCAGGAGTTCTTACAGGCACAGCGCGACGATTGGGAGAAGCAGTACCCATACAAGAAGGACGGTAAAAAAGTGTTTCTGCCGCCGAGCAAAGCGACCGGTTTGAAACGTTTGTCCAAGCAACCGAAAAGCACCACATACGGACGGCAAAACCCAATCACCGCACGGTGGAACAGTAAGGAGCAGTTGGAAGCATGGCGCTCGGAATGGGCTAACACTGTCAACCGTCATTTAGAGAAAGCGCAGCAGCCGGAACGGATCGATCATCGCAGCTTTGCCGATCAGGGGATTGATCTGAAGCCAACGATTCACGAAGGCGTGACAGTCCGTGTACTGGAGAGCAAGGGCATAGTCTCCGACCGCTGCGAACTGAATCGGCAAATCAAAGCGGACAATGCCTTGATCCGGAAGCTGAAAGAGTTGTTGTCGGTCGTAAAGGACGTCATACAGGTATTCGCGGAAAAGCTGGAATCTATCCGCGATACGCTTGTCGAAACCTTCTATGGACAGCGGCAGGCAACAGCTGTACACAAGTATTATTGGAATCAATACGCGACCGCCACGGATCGGCTGGATCGGTTGGAAGCATTGCTGCCGGAACTGAAAGCAAAGGCAACGGAGCAAAAGCGTGTACACAAGGAACTGGAATCCACCGGCAAGATTCATTTCAAGAAGCGAAAGGAGCTTGCAGAACGCGAAGGAGTCGTCGAAACCGATGGGGAAGGGCGCTCTTCCTTCCGGATCCTGGTTTATCCTGATGAATTCCTTGTTGCAGAGAAGATCCCGGTACTTGTCGGATACGTTCCTCAAATCGCACCCCAGGATAAGCGGAGAATTGAACATACACCAGACGGCGAACTGGATCCGGTAAACCCCTTCGGTGCAAAGCTCGTTTGTCCCAACGTTCCCCTGACCGTCCATTCCCACCGTGATCATGTCAAGGTCGTTGTAACAGTTCGGAGCGGAGGCGGAAAGCTTCATCACCTGGGAGCGGAAAATATCCGTAAAGCTCTTGAAATTGTCGCAGATGTCGCCGGTGGAGCGATAGGTATGTGCGCCGGTGGAGCGTATCCAGGACCATACGTCGTCGCATCCCCAGTTGCAGGCGGCGAAAAGAACGTCCCTCCCGCTTGACCTCAGCGCGGTGCTCATCCTTCTGTAGAGGACCTCGCCGACCGTTTTTTCGGGCCTCAGACAGTAGTCGTGTTTCAAATAGTCCACACCCCACTCGGCAAAGGTCCGGGCGTCTGTAAATTCATATTCGAAACTGCCCATTTTACCGCCGCAGGTCCGGGCGCCTACGCATGAATAAACGCCGAATTTCAGCCCCTTGCTGTGTACGTATTCTATGACCGGAAGGATCCCGTTCGGAAACTTTCCGGGGCGGGGAAGAAGCCGTTTCGTCTCGGGGTCGCGATATTCCATCTGCCAATGGTCGTCGATGATAAGATAATTGTAACCTGCGTCGAGAAAGCCGCGTTCCACCATAGCGTCGGCGG
>CADAQS010000088.1 GCA_902790115.1 uncultured Eubacteriales bacterium
AGGATCAGTTGCGATTGCGCATAGTTCTGCGCTCCTTTCATGGTATTTAGGTTAAGACAGTCCGATCCGAAGCGGAACGGGTTTTTGCTAATACATATCCTGCGGATTCAGTTCGAGCTGCACTTCGGCGCAGACGTCCGAATGCGCGGAATGAAAGTCATAGACGGTTCGTACCGCCGACGGCAACCGCCTGGTGCGCAGCAGTTTGATCAAAAGCTGATAGCGGACATAGCCGGAGATCCGCGCGATCGGCGCTTCGGCGGCGACGAGCAGCAGGATGTCGTTCTGTCCGTCGGGTCCGAGTGCGTTCCGGAGTTCGGCCTCCAGCGCCTTGCTGTAAGCGATGCATGCATCTGCAACCTGCTCTTCGTTCCGGTCGGCAAAGACGACGCGAAGGAACAGCGAGAACGGCGGATAGAGCATCTTTCTGCGCTCCATGATCTCGTACTGATAGAATGCCGGATAGTTTTGCTCGCGCGCAAACCGGATGATCGGATGCTGCGGGGTATAGGTCTGCAGGACGACCTTCCCGGGCATCTCGTCACGACCGGCGCGGCCGGCGACCTGCGTCAGAAGCTGGAACGTGCGCTCGGGTGAGCGGTAGTCCGGCAGGTTCAGCGTGGTATCAGCGGCGACGACGCCGACCAGCGTGACGTTCGGAAAGTCATGCCCTTTGGCGATCATCTGCGTTCCGATCAGCACCTGCGCCTGCCCTGCTGCGAACGCGGAAAGAATGCGCTCATAGCTGCCCTTGGTGCGCATCGTGTCGGTATCCATGCGCAGAGAGCGGACGGAGGGGAAGAGCTTGTGCAGCGCTTCTTCGACCTGCTCGGTGCCGATGCCGAACTGCTTCATAAACGGCTTTCCGCAGTTCGGGCATTTCTCCGGCAGCGGCTTGACCATCCCGCAGTAGTGACAGCGTGTGCGCGACTCGCTCTTGTGATAGGTCATCGAGATGTCGCAATTGTCGCATTTAAGCACATATCCGCAGCTGCGGCAGGAAACAAACGTCGAATATCCGCGGCGGTTGATGAACAGCATCGCCTGCTGTCCTTTGGCAAGTGTCGTTGAGAGCAGCTCGACGAGCCGGTCCGAGAAAATGCCGTTGTTGCCGAGCAGCAGCTCGTCGCGCATGTTGACGACTTCGACGTCGGGCAGCGGCCTCCCCGCGACGCGTTCGGGCAGGGAGCAGAGCACATACCGCCCGGAGAGTGCGCGGTAGTAGGAAACGAGCTGCGGCGTTGCGCTGCCGAGAACAAGCGCGCCGCCGGTCTCCCGGATTCGCTGCGCCGCGACATCGATCGCGGAATAGCGCGGCGATTTTTCGCTCTGGTAGCTCGATTCATGTTCCTCATCGATGATGACGAGCCCGAGCCGCTCGACCGGCGCAAAGACCGCACTGCGCGCGCCGATTACGATGTCCGCCATGCCGAGCCGGATCCTGCGCCATTCGTCGAAGCGCTCGCCGACCGAAAGCCGGCTGTGCAGAACGGCGATGCGGTCGCCGAACCGGTCGGAAAACCGTCCGACGGTCTGCGGCGTCAGCGAGATCTCCGGAACCAGCACGATCGCCTGTTTGTCTGCGTCGATGCAGGCTCTGATGGCGTGCAGATACACCTCGGTTTTGCCGCTTCCGGTGACACCGTGCAGCAGAACCGTGTTGTGCTCGGGATCGTGCCGTGCGGCTTCGATCGTGTCCACGGCGGCTTGCTGCCGTTCGGTCAGCGCATGCGGCACGTCGTGCAGGTTCGGAGAGGAAGGCTTCCGGAACACCTGCATGTCGCTTTCGGTCAGGATGCCTTTTTTCAGAAGCGCCGTGATCGCGGCGCTTGCGCCGGGAAGGAGCTTTCCGATGTCGCTTTTCGGAACCTCGGCGCCGGCATTGAGCAGAATGCGGAGCACCGTCTGCTGAACCGGCGCGCGCTGCAGCAGTGCGATCTGCTCCTCGGCATTGACGCCGGGCGCGATCGATACGGTCCGGATCTTCTTCTCCCGGACGCGCTGCCCGCGCAGCTGTGCGGGAATCATGCAGGCAAGAGCGTCGATGAAGAGACAATGATAGGCCGTGTGCATCCACCGCGCCAAACGGATCTGCTCCTCGAGCAGCACGGGGTACGGCTCGATGATGCGCGCGACGTCCTTCAAAAGCGACGGGTTCAGATCGGTCGAATCCGAGAGTGCAACAACAAAGCCCTCCTTGAGCCGGTCACCCTGCCCGAACGGGACGAATACGTGGTGACCGACGCGGACGGGGAGCGCGTCGGGGATGCGGTAGGTGAAAAACCGGTCTACCGCGGCATGGTTGATGTCGACAACGATCTGTGCGTACATAAAAATGAAAAATGCCCGCTGCGAACCGCAACAGGCATCCGGATTCCGTTTCGTCCGGTTATTGCGCCTCTTCGGGTGCGGTCACGATAATTTCACCGTTGTAGAGTTCATCAACGGCGACGGAGACGGGCTTGCGGCCATTCAGCTTTTCCGGGTGATCCTGGAGCTGACGTGCGCGATGCGCGACGGCGGTAACGAGCAGATAGCGGCAGCCGACCTTCTTTACCAATTCATTCAATGCAGGACGATTCAGCATGTTACGTTCTTTCCTCCCAATAAATTCTCAATCAGTTCTTTGTTATGTGCAGTCGAGCAAAGCTCGGCACGAATGATGGATTCCATTTCGTCGACCGCGGCATCCACGCTGTCGTTGACGACGACGTAGTCGTATTCGGGCAGCGCTTCGAGTTCGCGGTACGCAGTCTGCGTGCGGATTTCGATCGCCTCGGACGTTTCGGTGCCGCGCCCGATCAGACGGTTTTTCAGCGTCTCCATCGACGGCGGCGCGATGAACACCAGAACGGCGGAGGGGAAGGCCTGCTTGACCTTTCTGGCGCCCTGCACATCGATCTCCAGGATCACATGGTGTCCGAGCGCAAGCTGTTCGAGCACGTACGACTTCGGCGTTCCGTAGTAGTTCATGCCGAATACATGCATATACTCCAGAAACTCATCCCGCTCGATCATAGTGCGAAACTCGTCCAAGGACTTGAAATAGTAATGCGTTCCGTCGATTTCACCGGGTCGCGGCGCACGCGTCGTGGCGGAAACGGACATCTTAATCTCCGGATGACGTGCCATCAAAGCACTGTCGACGGTGCCTTTTCCGACGCCCGCAGGGCCGGAAACAACCAGCAAGAGACCTGCTGTTGTTTGCTTCATACTTCCTCCCCAGACTCTTCTTCTTTCCAATCGGCACAGAGCCGGTGCGCGATCGTTTCGGACTGCAATCCCGACAGAATCACATGCTCGCTGTCCATGATCAGGACGGCGCGCGTTTTACGGCCGCAGGTGGCATCGATCAGAAGGTTGCGCTCCCGTGCGTCCTGCACGATGCGTTTGATCGGCGCGGAATCCGGTCCGACGACCGCGATCACGCGGGACGCCTGCACGATGTTGCCGAAGCCGATGCTGACCAACTGCGCGTTCTTCATAGATTACTCCACATTCTGAATCTGTTCGCGCAACTTTTCGATCTCCGCCTTGCATAGCAATACCGTGGCAGTCAGCTCGGCGTCGTTGGCCTTGCTGCCGATCGTGTTGCACTCGCGGTTCATTTCCTGGATGATAAAGTCCATTTTCCGACCGATCGGCTCCTCCGCCGCAAGGTAGGCGTTGAACTGCGTGATATGACTTTTCAGTCGCACAATTTCCTCGTCGATGCAGGCGCGATCCGCAAACAGCGCGACTTCCGTCGCGAGACGGGCACGATCGATTTCCGCATCGGTCAGAACCGCCTCGATGCGCTCATTGAGCTTTTTGCGGTAGTCTTCGACGACAAACGGCGCGCGAACAAGAATCGTTTCCCGGTAGGCGGCAAGCTGATCAACGCCTGTCTGCAGTGCGGCGCGAAGCCGTTCGCCCTCGAGCGAACGCATGACTTCGAGCGCGTCTACGGCGGCGTTGGTGGCTTCTTCCGCAAGCGCGATCAGCGCGTCGCTGTCCTCATCGGCAGCAACGATTTCGGTCACGTCGGGAAGGCGCAGCACGTTGGAAAGCGTCAGATCGTCCATCAGCGAAAGCTCGTCGGGCAGCGTGCGCGCAGCCTTGACGTAGGCGGCGAGCAGCTGGGTATCGACGCGGACGGTTTTGGCGTCGGTGCGCGTATTGCGGTAGTTGATGTAGACGTCGATATGCCCGCGCGAAAGGCGTGCGTTCAGAACTTTCCGGATCGTGTCTTCGGTGCAGGAGAGCAGCCGCGGAACACGCATGCCGATGTCGAGAAAGCGGTGATTGACGCTCTTCAGTTCGATCACAAGCTCGCGTCCGTCCCGGACAGCCGTGCCTTTTCCGTACCCGGTCATGCTCTTCATGCAAACTACCTCCATATAGGCTTATACTATATCACATTTTACAATAAAAAAACAAGGGCTTTGGCCGATTTTCCCCGGCCAAAAGCCCTTTTCTCGAATATTTTACCTCAATAGAACAGTTTGGCGATCGGACTCGAGGCGTCGAGAATCAGCGTCTTCTCCTCGCCGGTCATCGAATTCTTCAAAGCATCGAGCGCGATCATGAACGTATAGAAGTCCGCTTCGTCGCCGGTGTCGTAGACTTCGGACAGAATGCGCATATACTCGGCGTCACCTTCGGCACGGATCGTTTCCGCTGCGGCCTGCGCTTCGGAGAGTGTGACCTCGACCTGACGGTCGGCTGCGTTGCGGATCTGTTTGGCGTCCGCGTTGCCCTCTGCGGTGTAGGAAGCGGCGATGTTGTTGCGCTCGGAGATCATGCGCGTGTAGACCGCATCCTTGTTGTCGTCGGGCAGATCGAGCGTCTTGGTTTCGACGGCAAGAATCTCGATCCCGTACCGGTCGAAGCTCGAGCCGATGTTCTGCATGACAAGGCTGACGATCAGTCCGTCGCGGCCGGAGATGATCGCCTCCTGATTTTGCGACGAGATCACAGTTTTGAGCGCGTTATAAACAATCGCGTTGATGCGGCTTTCGGCGTTGTACTGGCTGCCGGACAGCGATTCGATAAACAGGCGCGGGTCGTCGATGCGCCACATCGTGAACGAGTCGAGCACCATGGAATGCTTGTCTGCCGTGATGACGTCGCTGATCGGCAGGTCATACAGCAGCACGGTCTTGGGCAGCGTCGTCACGGACTGCACGAACGGCATCTTGAAGTAGAGACCCGGTTCGGCCTTGATCTCCTTGACCGCGCCGAACTCGAGCACCACGCCGTATTCGTTCTGCTGCACGACGTACAGGGAGGAGGAGACGAGGATCAGCGCAACGAGCAGAGCGGCGCCGATCAGAACGAGCGTCAGAATGTTTTTGGTACGCATAAGAGGCACCTCCTTATTCGCCTTCGCCGGCTGCACCGACGAACGGTTCGAGCGGCAGAACGGTCTGCAGTTTGCTGCCGTCCTCGCCCACGATGATGACCTTCATGCCCGGAAAGATGCCGCTGATCGTCTCATAGAACAGCCGCTGCCGCGTGATCTCCGGGAACTTGCTGTATTCCTCGTACAGCTGACCGAAACGGGACGCCTGTCCCTGCGCGGCGTTGATCCGTGCGGTCTTATACGCTTCGGCGCGCTGCCGGATCTCGTCCGCATCGGCCTTCGCGGCAGGCAGAACCTCGTTGGCGTACTTGTTCGCGTTGTTGGTCGCGGTTTCGGCATCCTGCTTGGCGGTTTCCACGGCCTTGAACGCTTCCTGCACGGCGGTTGTCGGCGGTTCGGCATCCTGAATCGTGATGCTGACGAGCGTGATGCCGAGATCCTCCTTTTCAAGCCGGTTCAGGATCTTATCTTTGATCGAAGCCTGAATCTCGCTCTTTCCGGTCGTGATTACGTCGTCCACCTTGTAGAGACCGATCGTGTCGCGGATGTAGGACTGACAGAGCATCTTCAGAATCCCGACCGGATCCTCGGAACGGTAGAGGTACTTGACCGGATCGGTGACACGGTACTCGACGTAGAAATCCACGTTGACGAAGTTGTAATCAACCGTGATCATGACCGACTCGCTCGGAATCGAGAGGCCGGAGTTCAGATCGTAGCCGATCGCAAAGCCTTTGGTGGCTTTGGAGACGATCCTGCGGTGCTGAATGAACGGGATCTTCATTTTCAGACCGGGATCGGTGACGACCGACGGGCGGCCGAACGTCGTAATGACGGCAAATTCGTCCTCGTTGAGCTCATAGAACGAGCTGAACACGAGGATCAGGGCAACGACCGCGAGTACGCCGAAAATGACGGCGGCGCGGATCAGCTTGCCCTTGCGGGAGTAGTCCTTAACGGGTGCTGTTTCCATGGCATTATCCTTTCCGTGGGTGTAGTGTGGTGGAAAGACGGCGCATCACGAACGGATGCGCTGCAAAAACTGTTCTTCATCGAGCACGGGAATCCCGAGCTGCTGCGCCTTGGTCAACTTGCTGCCGGCGGCTTCGCCCGCAACGACAAAGGCGGTTTTCTTAGACACGCTGCCGGCTGCCTTGCCGCCGCTCTGTTCGATCAGCGATTCGGCGTCCCGCCGCGAGAGCGTCGGAAGCGTTCCGGTGACAACGACCGTGAGACCCGACAGCGGCAAATCGCCGGAGAGCGCCTGCTCTTCCACCGGCGAAACGCCGCGCTCCAGCAGCAGATCGATCTGTTCCGCGATCGAAGGATCCGCAAAGAACGTGACGATGTCGTTCGCGACGACTTCGCCGATGTCCTCGATAGCAAGCAATTCATCCTTGGTCGCCGCGCGGACGCGTTCGAGCGTGCCGAAGGCCTTTGCAAGGTCCTTTGCGGTCTTGGTGCCGACATTCGGAATGCCGAGCGCAAACAGGAAAGCGGACAGCGGGCGCGTCTTGCTCGCTTCGAGCGCGTTCAGAAGGTTCTGCGCCTTCTTATGCCCGAACCGTTCGAGCGCGACCAGCTGCTCGTGCGTCAGCGCATAGAGTTCGGGAATTGTCGAGATCCCGAACGCGTCGATGAACTGTTCAGCGGTCTTGTCGGCGAACGCATCGATGTCCATCGCATCGCGCGAGGCATAGTGCGACAGCCGCGCCGTGATCTGCGGGCGGCAGGAGAGGGAGTTCGTACAGTAGATGTGAGCACCGCGCTGTTCGACGTGTGCGCCGCACTGGGGACAGCGAACCGGCTTTTCCACCGGGCGGAGCGGCACATCGTCCGGCACCGCGCCGAGAATCTCCGGAATCACGTCGTTGCTCCGGCGGATGAACACGCGCGAGCCGATGCCGACGCGCTTGCGCACGATATCGTCCCAGTTGTTCAGCGTAGCCTTGCGCACGGTGACGCCGGCAAACTCGACCGGTTTCACGTGGGCAAGCGGCGTCAGCTTGCCGGTCCGGCCGACCTCCCAGGTCACGTCTTCGACGACGGCCGTCGTTTCCTCGGCGGCAAACTTGTAGGCCATCGCCCAGCGCGGGAACTTCTCGGTCGCGCCCAGCCGTTCGCGCAGCGCAAAGTCGGTGGCCTTGATGACCATGCCGTCGATCAGAAAATCGAGCGAGGACCGCTGCTGCTCGGCCAGATCGATCTCGCGGAGCAGTTCCTCGGTGCTGCTGCACCAGCGGACATAGGGGGAGACCGGAAGACCGTTTTCCTTCAGGAATGCGAGCATCTCCGCCATGCTGTGCAGCTCTTTTCCTTCGATGTAGCCGATGTTGTAGCAGAACACGTCGAGCCTGCGCGCGGCGGTCACGGCGGGATCAAGGTTGCGAAGCGCGCCGGCTGCGGCGTTGCGCGCGTTTTTCAGCGGCTCGTCGGCCGTTTTGTTATACGCTTCGAGCACAGAGAGCCGCATGATGCATTCGCCCTGCACCTCCATGCGCCCCTGAAACGGGATCGTCAGCGGAACGGAACGGATCGTGCGCAGCTGCGGCAGGATCGCTTCGCCGGTGACGCCGTTGCCGCGCGTTGCGCCCTGCACAAGCACGCCGTGGTCGTAGGTCAGATTGACGGTCAGACCGTCGAA
>CADAQS010000089.1 GCA_902790115.1 uncultured Eubacteriales bacterium
GGAGAATACCTATACGTTTGCCGGATGGATTCCGGAGCCGGTACCTGCCGATCGGGACGCAACGTACACCGCTTCCTATCAGGCAATCCCGATACAAGCCTGCGGCGAAGCAGCTTTCTGGAAGTATTCGGACGGGACGCTGACGATTTCCGGTTCCGGTGCGATGGATTCCTATACCGGGCCGGAAGCGGTTCCGTGGTATAAACATTCGGCACAGATCGAGAGGATCGCCGTTTCCGACGGCGTGACGTCGATCGGCGATTACGCGTTTGAGAACAGCCGGCTGCTGCAGACGGTTCAGCTTCCCGACAGCCTGAAATCGATCGGAGCGCATGCGTTTTGCGCCTGCATTTGTCTTCGGAACATGGAATTGCCGTCCGGCCTCCAAAGCATCGGAAAAGAGGCGTTTGCCAAGTGCACCGTGCTGCAGTCCGTATCCTTTCCGAACACCTTATGCGAGATCGGGGAAAGCGCGTTCTCCGGGTGCGAAGCGCTTGCGGAACTGAGCCTGCCGGGAGCTTTGGAATCGATCGGTGCGTATGCCTTTGCGGACTGCAAAAGCCTTCCTTCGGCGCGGCTCCCGAAGCAGCTGAAAACACTTGAAAAGGGGCTGCTGTCGGGCTGCACATCTCTCGAATCGGTCGAGCTGCCGGACGGCATCCCGGTAATCGGCGTATGGGCGTTCCAGAATTGTGAGAGTCTGCAGACGGTTACGGTTCCGAACTCGGTCACGGAGATCGGATACGGCGCTTTTGAAAACTGCAAACGGCTCAGGGAGATTACGATCGGCAGCGGGATCACGGATATCGGACAAAAAGCGTTTTCCGGATGTATCGCTTTGACCGACGTCTATTACGACGGCACGGAGCAGATGCGAAAGAACATCGGCATGGATCTGGAAAACGAGCCGCTCGAGAACGCGACATGGCATTATCGGACGGAAGAGCGTGAGGATCCGGAAATCGTGCCGATCCTGCTGAACGGCGCATCGCTGACCTTGGAGGGACAAATTTCCATCAACTTTTTTGTGGAACTCCCCGAGGGTGCGACCGCAAAGAATGCGATCCTGTCCTACGGAAAAACCGGTGTTAAGGATCGCACGGTTTCTCTGACGCCGACCGCGAACTATTACAACAGCGAAAAACAGGAATACAAGATCACATTTCCGAACATCCCTGCCAAGGAGATGACGGTTCCGGTCACGATCTCCGTTTGCGATGCGGACGGCAACCGGCTCGCGCTGCGCCACTACAAGAGCGGCGATGTTGCCGGCAATGCGTATTCCTACTGCGTGGCAGACTGGGCGAAGAATGTCCTAAAAGACTCCTCCAAGGAAGCCAAGACCCATTTGCTCGCAAAAGCGCTGCTGAACTATGGGGAGCAGGCGCAGAAGTATTTCGACTACAACACGGATCATCCCGCAAATCCGGAAGGGTATCTGCAAGCGGAGATGAACAGCGTTCGCCCGGACGACAAATACAATGCCGTGATCCCGGAAAACGCCAAAGAAAAACTCGCCTATAACGGCGCGTCGCTGCTGCTTGAGGGTGCAACGAGCATCCGGCTGTACTTTACGGAACAGGTGACGGCAAGGAACAATTCCGGAAAAGCCTACACATTGCATCCAAGCGGCAAGGAGTGGTATGTCGAGATTCCGAACATCGCGTCGAAGAATCTGGACGAAAAGCATATCGTGATCGTGACCTGGGACGGAAACGAAGGCCGCTTTGCGTACAGCGCGTTAAGCTATGCCAACGGCCGCCTGACCAACCCGAGCGCGAAAACGGACATCAAGAATCTCTGCAAAGCGCTCTATCTCTACAACGACGCCGCGAACAAGTACTTCGCAAAGTAAGCGACTGCAAGACAAAGCCCCGATCTTTTGGTCGGGGCTTTTTCTCTTTGAAATGGTTTAGAAGGGACCTTCTTCGCTTTCATGCAGAAGAAGGTGACGCGCGAAAAACGCACGCTCTTTTGCATCAATCCGCTGCATGCTCTGTAAACCTGAACTCATGCCTCGATCTGCGCGCTCTTTCGCACCGGCAAAAACAGCAGGATAACCGTTGCCGCGAGCAGAACGACTGTGACGGCGATGCCGCCTTCAAGACCGAAATCACCGCCGTTCATCCAGGTCTTGGCTTCGTTGAGCGAAGTCGAAAGCACCGACGGCCCGAGCACGCTGCCGCTGACCTTGATACCGAGCAGATTGCCCTGCGTGAAATTCCATGCCGAGTGAATTGCAGCCACGCCCCAGATGCTGCCGCGTTTCCAGAAATACACCGAAGCAAACACGCCGAACAGGAACAGATTGCAAAGCGCCAGCAGCGACAGGCCGGAATTGAGAAAGTGCAGCGCCATAAAGAACAGGGAATTGACGACAATCGCGACGACCGGGCGGTAGCGAATCGAGAGCGTCTGCATCAGAAAACCGCGGCAGAGCACTTCTTCGGACAGTCCCTGAATCAGAAACGCGGCAAAGAACGGCAGGATCATAGCGGACAGCGAGGGGGAGATGCCTTCCAGCGTCGCTGCGCCGGTTGCGAGGCAGATCGCCCACGCGATCGCAAACAGGCCGATTCCGATCACGTAGCCGATACAGTATTCCAAAGCAGGCGCTTTTCCGCAGAAGCCGAGACTATTCCGCGGGCGGCGCTCAATCTTCGTTGCATAGAGGATGCAGACGATGATTACAACAACGGTCGCAATCAGCGACAGCAGCGCGATCCAGTCCGGCTGACGGGACATCAGCTTGCTCACCTGCTCCATCACAAAAGTCGGATCATCGGATGCGGCAAGTCCGGCAAAGTCGATTCCGGTAAAGAACCAGATGAAGATAGCTGGTATCAGCACAACGCTTTCGATCGACTGCGAGATCACGAACAGCAGAATTGCGATCAAAAGATCGATGATCCAGCTGTGACGGAAGCGCGAAAGCGCAGCGCTTTCGGTCAGTTTGGTTTTCGGCAACAGGTTCATAAAGAATTCCTCCGTAAAGGTTGTATGAAATCGTATAAAAGTATAGCATTTCCTCTTGCAAGAAACAAGGAACCATGCTAAAATATTACAAAATTCAATAACTGCCTTATCAAGAGTGATGGAGGGACGGGCCCTGTGAAATCCGACAACCTGCCTTTATGGGCAAGGTGCCAATTCCCGCAGCGAAAGCTGACAGATGAGACTTCCGGCTCATCGTTTCGATGGGCTTTTCTTTTGGCCGAGGCAGAGAAAGAGGAAACCATGCAAAAAAACTATTTTACCAGCGAATCGGTCACGATCGGACATCCGGACAAGATCTGTGACCAGATCAGCGACGCCGTCCTCGACGCGATCCTTGCGCAGGATCCGAAGGCGCGCGTTGCCTGCGAATGCGCCTGCACGACCGGTCTTGTGCTTGTCATGGGCGAGATCACGACCGATTGCTATGTGGACATCCAGTCGATCGTCCGCGACACCGTGTGCGAAATCGGCTATGACCGCGCCAAATACGGATTCGACGGCAGCACCTGCGGCGTGATCGTCGCGCTCGACAGCCAGTCGCCGGACATCGCGCTCGGCGTGGATAAAAGCCTTGAGAGCAAACTCGGCGTACAGCAGGACGACAAGGACACCGGCGCGGGTGATCAGGGCATGATGTTCGGCTATGCGTGCGACGAAACGGCATCCCTGATGCCGCTGCCGATCGACCTTGCGCATAAGCTGACGCGGAAGCTGACCGCAGTGCGGCGCGCAGGGATTCTGCCGTATCTTCGCCCGGACGGAAAGTCACAGGTCACGGTCGAGTATGACAACGGCAAGCCGGTGCACATCGATACGGTCGTGCTGTCCACGCAGCATGACGAACATGTATCTCACGAGGAACTCGAGCGCGGCATTCTGGACGAGGTCATCCGTCCGGCGCTTCCGGCAGAGCTGTTCGACGGGAACACGCGCGTTCTGATCAACCCGACCGGCCGTTTCGTGATCGGCGGGCCGAAGGGCGATTCCGGCCTGACCGGCAGAAAGATCATCGTCGATACGTACGGCGGTTATGCGCGGCACGGCGGCGGCGCGTTCTCCGGCAAGGATCCGACCAAAGTGGACCGCAGCGCGTGCTATATGGCGCGCTATATCGCAAAAAATATCGTCGCGGCGGGGCTTGCAAAGAAGTGTGAGATTCAGCTCGCCTACGCAATCGGCGTTGCGCAGCCGGTTTCGGTGCGGATTGATACGTTCGGCACGGGAACGGTTTCGGACGAAACGATCGAGACCGCGGTGCGCAAGGTGTTCGACCTGCGTCCGGCAGCGATCATCGAAACGCTGGATCTCAGACGGCCGATCTATCGCAAGACCGCGGAAAACGGCCATTTCGGCAACCCGGATTTTCCGTGGGAGCAGGTCAATAGAACTTCGGAACTGCTCGAAGCGGTTCGCAACTGAATCCGCCAAAAAACAAAACAGCCGCAGGCGTTCCTGCGGCTGTTTTCATACATTATGCTTCCGGCGTCGGTTCCGGTTCGTTTTCTTCGGCCTTGGGTTCGGCAACGTAGATGATGTCGCTTGTGAAGCGGCCTTTTTTGTACGGTTGGTTATAGATCTTGTCGTTCCAGTAGAACTGACTCGTCTGTCCGCCGTCGAGGTTGAACGCAAGCTTGCAGCCGAGCGACTCCATCAGCTCCGCCTCCTGCTCGAGCGTAAGACCGTTGGAATAGCCGGATTGCCGCCCGTCGATCGTAACAAAGCAGTAATGCCCGGGCTCATAATAGCCGAACACGGTTCGCGGATTCGCGCGGCCGATCACATGGTAATCCGAAAAATCGGAGAATGACGTGCGCGCGGTTCCGTCTTCGTTCAGCAGTCGCGGACCGAACTGCCACGCCTGCCAGACGCTTGCGGCATCGAGCGCATCAAGATCGAATGCATCGGACGAGAACGCTTCCATCGTGCCGTCCCGGTAGAGAAGCAGCACGTCGCGCCCTGCCCAGAGCTTCGTGCGGATCAGTTCACCGTTCCGGATCATCAAGCCTTTTCCGGAGTAGGTGTAGTAATCGCCGGTGATGGCCGCGATGGCGCCTTCGTTGCGTGCGATCTTCAAAAAGGAGGCGGATTTCTTGCCTTTGAACCCGAACGCGCCGTCCCAGCTGCCGGTGCGAAGCGCTTCGATGTCCTGCAGATAGATATCCGCAACGAAATAGACAAGGTGCCGGGTCAGAGGCGAACTGTCATATCGTGTGACCGTGATTGCAATCCGGTCGGAAACGTATTGCTCCTCCGTGCGCAGCACTTCACCGTCCGAAAACACGTCATATCGCCCGCCGAGAAGTCCGCTTGGCGTCGGCACGGGCGTCTCGGTCGGTTCCGGCGTCGGCGTCTCGGTCGGCGTCGGGGAGGGCGTGTCCTTCGGAACGGAGATCGGTTCCGGCGTTGCGGTTGCGATCTGGTCAATCACGATCTCCTGCGCCGGAACCTCGGTCATAATCGCTTCGGGACCGGGTTCATTCGGCAAAGCTTCCGGCTCCGTTACAGCGGCTCGGCATCCTGCAAAAAGCAGACCGCCGAGCAGAACCGTCAGCAGTTTTCCTTTGGATGTTTTCATGCGCCACCCTCCGGGTTCGACGCCGCTTCACTTTCCTGCGGCTGTTCGGTCGGATCCGCAGTCGGTTCTTCGGTCGGAACTGCCGTCGGTTCCGCTGTCGGGGCAGCGGTCGGCTTCGTCAGATCTTCATAGGTGTTCAGATCGCCTAACGGCTCGACGATATAGATGATATCTGTTTCGGGGCGCAGTCCGTCGCCGCAGGGCTGATTATAGAGTTTGTCCCGCCAGTAGAATTGCGTGGACGCGCCGCCGTCCAGATTGTACGCCTGCTTGCAGCCGAGGTCTACCATCAGCTGCGCGAGCTCATTGAGCGTCAGCCCATAAGAATAGTGTTTCTGCCGTCCGTCTACGATCACAAAGCAATAGTGTCCGGGTTCATAATAACCGAGCACCGTCCGCGGGTTCCGGGTGCGGAAACTGTAGGCGGAGAAGTCTGTACGCGGCGATCCGTCCTCTTTGATCAGATAGGGACCGAACTGCCATGCCTGCCAAACGTCGCTGTATTCGGCATTCGGATCAAAGTCCTGATAGGAGACGACTTCCATCGTTCCGTCCCGATACAGCAGGCAGACGTCGCGCGCTTTGCAGCTGCGGGCGCGATAGGTGACGCCGTTGCGCAGAACAAACGTATTGTTCTTTGCGCCGAAGAAGTCCCCGTTGATCGCGGCGATCGCCTGTACGCGGTCGCCGATCTTTTCAATCGAGGTGCGCGTCGGGCGCGAAAAATCTCTTGCCGCCTCGGTACGGAGCGAGGACAGATCCTGCAGATAAATATCCGCAACGAAATAGGTCAGCACGCTCTTGCCGAACGGGTTGCCCTCATGCCGGGTGACCGTGATCGAAACCTGGCTGCTCGTATAGATTTCTTCCGTGAAGATCGGTTCGTTTTCATAGGAGAAGACGTCGTATTTGCCGCCGATCAGTCCCGGCGGGGTCGGCGTCGGGGTTGGGGTCGGGGTCGGGGTCGGCGTGGGCGTCGGGGTCGGGGTCGGCGAGGGGGTCGGCGTCGGAGCGGGTGTGACCAGTTCTATCGCAGCCTCGGACGACTCGCCGCTGACGGAATCGGTTACCGCGGGCATGGCCGCGGTCGGAACCGCTTCCGGACCGGTGCAGCCGACAGACGCACACAAAAGAAGCTCCAAAAGGAGCAGAATAAGAATCCCTTTTCCGAATGAATAAAAATCTTTCTGCATAATGATCAACCGTCAGGCAAGCAGCCGGGAAAGCAGCTGCTCAAAGATACCGTAGGATTCGAGAAGAATCTTGATGCCGATCCCGATCAGAATGACGCCGCCGAACACCGTTGCGCGCCGCTTGTAGCGCAGTCCGAACCGGTTGCCGAGCAGCACGCCGAAAAACGACAGAATCAGCGTGGTCGTGCCGATCAGGGCGACCGCAAAAAAGATGCTCGTGCCCGCGCCGGACCACACGATGCCTTCCTGCAGGGAAAAGGAAATGCCGACTGCAAGCGCGTCGATGCTCGTCGCGATCGCGAGCAGGAACAGCTTTCCGATGCCGGCAAGCGTCAGCGCTTCTTTCTCCTGTACGTCGCGGATCCCGTCAAGAACCATCTTGCCGCCGAGAATCAGCAGTACGCCGAATGCAATCCATGGTCCGATCGTGACAAGCGATGCGAAGGTAGATCCGAGCGCATACCCTAAAAACGGCATCAGCGCCTGGAATCCGCCGAAAAAGACGGCAATCAGCAGCGCGTGATTCCAGCGGGCCCGGTCCATGCAGACCCCCTGACACATCGAGACCGCAAAGGCATCCATGGACAGACCGACGCCGATTAGCAGGATATCAAAGAACGTCATCACAAACTCCCAAAATTTGTCAAAAAACAACTTCATCATAGTATAACAAAGATGCGTTCGAATCGCAACGGATTTATGTCTTTTTTGTGTATTTTTACAATTATTTCGCCGCTGCGCGATTTACAAATCCGCTTTTCCTGCGCTATACTAGTATAGACAAAGGAGCGGAAAAGTATGAAGCGGGTTTTGGGCAGTATCCGGCGTGCGGATGAGCGGTATCACTTGATCGAAGACGGCGATAAGATCTGCGTCGGCGTGTCCGGCGGAAAGGATTCGCTGCTTTTGATGCAGGCGATGAAGCTGTATCAGCGGTTTTCCAAGGCGAAGTTCGATGTCTGCGCGGTTATGCTGGATCTCGGCCTGAAGTATCAGAATACAGCGCCGATTTCCGCCTATGCCGAGCGGATCGGCATACCGTTCGAGGTGATTCGGACTGATATCGGAAAGGTCGTCTTTGAATACCGTGCGGAGCGTTCGCCATGCGCGCTGTGCGCAAAGCTGCGGCGCGGCGCGCTGAACAGCGCGGCATTGGAGCGCGGCTGCAACAAGGTAGCGCTCGGTCATAACCGCGAGGATGTG
>CADAQS010000090.1 GCA_902790115.1 uncultured Eubacteriales bacterium
AACCGATATTCTTCAGCTCGATCCAGTCCGGCGAATCATAGACCTCATCGATCAGGCTCTGACCGTTGCTGGTCACAACCTCATTGATAACGATCGACGGCGCTGCGGTCGTAACATCCGCCGCGAGATCACAGGCAAGATGCGGCACGGCAAGCAGCGCAATCAAGATAAACAAAACGATTCTTTTCGGCAAATGAAACTGCTTCATATTCTCTTCTTCATTCGATCAGATTGCTGTTATTGTACCACGGTTTCCCGCAAAAGAAAAGCATCAGATGCGTCTTTTCGGCAAATTCTTTGTGAATGCTGCCCAAAATTACAAAATCCCGCCGCGCCTTCGTGCGACGGGATCGGAATGATCAGTCTAAATCCGCTCTGCGCTTGATCAGCGTCTGCAGCATATCCTCTGCAACTGCACGCTTCCTGCGCTCCTCGGCAACGACAGCCTCCGGCGCTTTGGAAACGAACTTCTCGTTCGCGAGCTTTGCATCGGCACGAGATACTTCGCCGCGCACCCGTTCGATTTCCTTTTCGATGCGCGCTTTCTCTTCCTCCAGATCCACCAGCGACGCGAGCGGAATGAAGGCTTCCGCGCCCTCACAGACCAGATGAATGTCCGTCTTGGCGGCTTCTGTACGCTCCGAAGACATCGTAATCTTTTCCGCACCGACCAGCTTCATCAGAAGCTGCTCCGCGCTGCCGAACAGCTTCGGTTCCGGAACAACCAACCGGACTTCGATCTTCTGTGCGATCGGCACTTTACGCTCCGCACGCAGATTCCGGATCGAACGGACAGCATCCATCAGCGTTTCCATCGCAGCCGACTCCTCCGCAAAAGCCGGAATATCGCTCTGTTTCGGCCATGCCGTCAGCATGATCGTTTCCGCATGATTCGGCAGCCGCTGATAAAGCTCCTCGGTTATGAACGGCATGAACGGATGCAGAAGCTGCATCGCGGTTGCCAGAGTTTTCAGAAGAACCGCCGAAACGCGTTTCTTTTCCGCTGCGTTGTCGCTGTACAGGGACGGCTTTGCCATCTCGATATACCAATCGCAGAACGAACCCCAGATGAAGTCGTAGATCTTTTCCGCAGCGATGTTCAGTTCAAACGCGTCAAGGTTTTTTGTGACCTCGCCGATCGTATGGTTCAGCCTGGTCAGAATCCACTTGTCCGCAAGGGACAGATCCTCCGTGCAGAACGTATCGTCCGCATCGTCGTCGAGGTTCATCAGAACGAAGCGGGATGCGTTGTAAACCTTGTTGCAGAAGTTGCGCGCAGACTCAACCTTCTCCCAATAGAAGCGCATATCGTTTCCAGCCGCGTTGCCGGTTACAAGCGAAAAGCGCAGCGGATCCGCGCCGTACTTTTCGATGACATCGAGCGGATCGATGCCGTTTCCGAGCGATTTGCTCATCTTCCGACCCTGTGAATCACGAACAAGGCCGTGGATGTAGACCGTATCGAACGGCGGCTTCCCCATCACTTCGCAGCCGAACACGATCATGCGCGCGACCCAGAAGAAGATGATGTCATAACCGGTGCAAAGGGTGTTGGTCGGATAGAAATACCGCAGTTCCTCGGTATCATCCGGATAACCGAGCGTAGAGAACGGCCACATGCCCGACGAGAACCAGGTATCGAGCACGTCCTCATCCTGCCGTACCGGCGCGCCGCACTTCGGGCAGCAGGCCGGCGCCGTCTCGGCAACCGTCATCTCGCCGCATTCGTCGCAGTAGTACGCCGGAATCCGGTGTCCCCACCAGAGCTGCCGGGAAATACACCAATCGCGGATGTTCTCCATCCAGTTAAAATAGGTCTTGGAGAAGCGCTCCGGCACAAAGCGGACAGCGCCGCTTCTCACGGCTTCGATCGCCGGCTCCGCAAGCTCCTTCATGCTGACGAACCACTGTTTGGAAACGAGCGTCTCGATCGTCGTATGACAGCGATAGCAGGTGCCGACGTTGTGCGTATAGTCTTCGATCTTAACCATGTTTCCGGTTTTCAGCAACTCATCCACAAGCGCTTTCCGACACTCGAAGCGGTCCATGCCTTCGAACTTGCCGCCGAGCTCGTTGATGTGTCCGTCGTCGGTAAACACGCGGATCACAGGCAGGTTGCAGCGCACGCCGACTTCAAAGTCGTTCGGGTCATGACCCGGCGTGATCTTTACGGCGCCGGTGCCGAAGTCCATCTCGCAGTATTCATCTCCGACGATCGGAATCTCCCGCCCGACCACCGGAATCACGACCGTCTTGCCGATCACATCGGTATAGCGTGGGTCGTTCGGGTTGACTGCGATTGCGGTATCGCCGAGCATCGTCTCGGGACGCGTCGTCGCGACCGTGATCGAATACGATTTATCGGGTGCATCGTAACGAATATGCCAAAGATGCGATGCCTGCTCCTCGTACTCCACCTCGGCGTCGCTCAATGCAGTTTTACAGGACGGGCACCAGTTGATGATGCGGTCGCCACGATAGATCAGTCCCTTGTCATAAAGACGCTTGAAGACCTTGACCACCGCACGGTTGCATCCGTCGTCCATCGTAAAACGCTCGCGCTCCCAATCGCAGGACGAACCCATCTTGCGCAGCTGCTTTACGATCGTGGAACCGTACTGATTCCGCCACGCCCATGCGCGCTCCAAAAACTTTTCCCGCCCGATATCGCGCTTATCGATGCCTTCCTTTGCCATCTGCTCGACGATCTTGACCTCGGTCGCAATCGAAGCGTGGTCGGTACCCGGCATCCAGAGTGTTTCAAACCCGCTCATGCGCTTATAGCGTATCAGCGTGTCCTGCAGCGTATTGTCCATTGCGTGACCCATGTGCAGCTTGCCCGTGATGTTGGGAGGCGGAATCACGATCGTATACGGTTTTTTGTCCGGATTCGGCGCGGCGTGGAAATACCCGCTGTGCTCCCACTTCTCATACCACCGCTGCTCCACCGAAGCGTGGTCGTAGGTTTTCGGCATTTCTTCTTTCATGTAGGATCCTCCATTTTTTGTAAACATCAAAACGTTCCATCCGTCAAAGGACGAATGGAACGTTCGCGGTACCACCTTTGTTAAACGGCACAGGCCGTTTCTCTCAAAGCCTTTAACGCAGCTATGCGGATGCGGTTACTGATCGTTCGCCGTACCGGCTCCAAAGCGACCTTCCGGATCAGCATTCCCGAACCGTTCTTTCAGCCTATGGAACGGAATCTCTTTCGGTTGCGTGTCCGTACTCCTCTTTTTCAACGCCTTTTCTTGATTTTAACACATTTTATGCGGTTGTCAAGCGTGTTTTAGCGGGATGCATTGCGTTCCGCCCATGCGATCATCTTCGGTCGGAGCAGGTCGAAATACGCCGGTCCCCACGACAGATATTCCCGATAGAAGTCACGGTCGTCAAAACTGTAAATATCGCGGCAATCCTCGGTCAACGCAAATTGTTGGCAGAAGCCCATGACGTACTTGAAATAGTAGACCGGCATGTTTACCGCAAGCTCAAAAACCTCATCGGCAGCGTCATCCAGGCTCCATTGCTGCAGGTACTTTTTGATATCCGCCTTGGAAGCGCCCTTTCCGTTGACCATCAGGGTACAGATCTCAACGATCGTGTTGATCATATGATCGTTCAGCACCTGCACCTCGGCGTCCGCCGTACCGAACATATCGGCGCGCTTTGCGACACTGTACTCCGCGCTTGTCGACCAGCCTTCCGCATATCCGATCGGCTCGATCGTCATCTGGAACATCGGAATCGTGCCGAGATCGTACTGATAGGTGTACTGGAACATGTGTCCGGGATAGCCTTCGTGCGCGATCGTGAAGATGTCCGCAGGCTGGGTCGACTTCGGATTGATCAGAATCGTGTTTTCACGATAATGGTCGATCGCCGGGATCAGATACGCAGCGGGGCTGAAGCTCTCCTGCAGTTCGGGCGGGATTTCCTTGTACTTGACCGTAATATCGGGTATCGGCGGAACGATCTGCGTAATCAGCGTTTTCAGATACCGCTCGTCGCCTTCGATGGAACCGGTCGAGAAGGTGATATCCTCCTTCTGCGAGGATTTCCGGTATGCCGCGATCAATGTCTCATACAGATCCATCAGCGTCGATTCGAGAAACGAAATCGCCTCATCGACCGACATGTTGTTTGCGCTCTGCGAACGAAGCATCAATTCAAAGTACTCGAGTGCCGCTGCGTCCATGTTCTTTGCGCCGGTCATTTCGCGGCAGTACGGACGAAGCGCTTCCATGCCGTCACGCAGTGCGGCATAAGCGTCGGTGAACGCGCCGCGAACCAGCTCGTCATTCTTAGCATAATAGGTTTCCTTTTGCTGATCTGTCAGCCAGTCAACCGGCTCAAGAGCTTCGCGGAACGTTGCGTACAGATAGCTGGTCTCCTTGCTGTTTGCAACGGAATCGAGGTCCGAAAGAACGACGTCCAGCATGCTTTCCGTCATAAAGATACCAAGATTCGCGCGCTCTTTCTCAAACGCAAGCACTTCTTCAAAGTACCGCGGCACATCTGCCATCAGGGCAAGATAGTTTTCGACGTCCTTGACGTCACGGAACTCATACAGGCCGAACGTCAGCGGCAGATTCGATTGCAGACCGACATACTCGTCAAGCGGTTCATAGTAATAGAACAATCCGTCAAACGCGATCTCATTCTCGAAATAGCGCACGATGTTGTCGTAAGCAAACTGATTCTGCTCGCTGAGATTCGCGTAATCGAGCTTCTGCAATCTGGAAAGCCAGTTGCGGCATTCTGCGATCCATTCGTTCTGGGATTCCAGCGTGAACGAGCCGAGCGTGACCGGAACTGTGGTTTCATCAATGCCGAAGTTCACCGGATCATAGCAATACTGATCCATCGTCACAACATCGCTCGTGATGTACCAGATAAAGATCTCGTGGTCGAGCGCAAGGAACGCTTGATTTGCCGCTTCGGTTCCGCTGCTCTTCTGCTTATTCTCCGATGTTCCCGCAGCGTTTGCTTCCGGATCAGATGAATCAGGTTCCGGGGTAGTGAACAGCGTGCCGATCTGCGGCAGGTTCTCCTGAATTTCTTCCTTGATCTCTTCCTTTACCGCTTCCCCGATCTGTTCGTGTACGGGATTGTCTTTGGCGCACGACGCACAGCTGAGCGCGGCGCACCCTAGAATCACATACGAACAGCCGACGCTCGAAAGCAGCATCAGAACGCACAAGGTCAGAGCAATCCATTTTTTCAGCATATTTTTCATAGCAAATCTCCTTCTGTCAGCCAGTTCGGCAGCGTCCCGTCCGGGGACAGCCGCTTCAGAGCCGTAACCATATCCTCCGGCGCTTTGGCCGTAAAAGTCATTTGTTCTCCGGTGACCGGATGTGAAAACGTCAGACGGTATCCGTGCAGCGCCTGAGTGAGCAGTCCGAGTTTCGGCGCTGTCGATCCGTAGACGGGATCGCCGACGATCGGATGCTTTTGGTACGCCATATGAACGCGGATCTGATGCGTTCGCCCGGTCTCCAGTTCCACCTGCAAAAGCGTCATCTCTCCGTACCGCTGTACCACCGTCCAATGCGTAACCGCGCGCCGTCCGTCCTTCACCACGGCCATCCGTTTGCGATCCGACGGATGTCGTCCGATCGGCGCATCGATCGTGCCGGTATCTTCCTTCAGATTGCCGTGCACCAGACAGATATAGCTGCGGTGCGCGGAATGATCGGCAAACTGCGCCGCAAGACGTTCGTGCGCAAAGTCGTTTTTGGCAACGACCAGAAGTCCCGAGGTGTCGCGGTCGATCCGGTGCACGATGCCCGGCCGTTCCGCACCGCCGATGCCGCTGAGCGAAGAAAAATGATACAGCAGCGCATTGACCAGCGTTCCGTTCGGGTTGCCCGGCGCAGGATGTACAACCATGCCCTTGGGCTTGTTGACGACGCAAAGCGATTCGTCCTCATAGACGATCTCGAGCGGAATATCCTGCGGAACCAGCTGCGGCTGCTCCGACTGCGGCACGTGCAGCAGCAGCGAATCTCCGGTTTTCAGCGGCGTGTTCGCCTTGCAGGGTGATCCGTTTCGAAGCAGGTTGCCGTCCTTGATCCACTTTTGCAGCTGCGACCGCGTATACTCGAGATTCGCCGCAAGGAAGGTGTCGGCGCGCGGTGCGTCCGCATCCGCAATCAGGACGATCGTTTCCGCGTTCATTCCGCTTCCTCTCGGTTTTCGGACTTCTCAGGTTTGACCGTTTCGGCGTGATGGAATTCTTCCTCCGGAATCTCCTCTTCAAACCGAGAAAGATGCCTGGCCTTCCGTTCTTTCTGTTTCTTTTCGGCCTCCTGCCTTGTCGGAAGCCGGAACAGATACCGGACGTCATCCTCCACCGCTTCAAACAAACCTTCCTTATGCAGCAACGATTCCAAAATCAGCAAGCCGATCGCAATACAAATCGCAGAATCCGCGAGATTAAAAACCGGAAAATCGATGAGCTTGACATAGATCATGTCGCGAACATAGCCGAATGCGATCCGGTCAAACAGATTGCCGATCGAGCCGCCGATCAAAAGACCGAATGTGATCGCGCTGAGCGGACGAAGCTTTTTCGCCGTCCGAACGGCAAAGAACAGAAGCAGGAACAGAAAAACAGCCGTCATGGACGCAAGCAGGCGAACCGCCCACTCGGTGCCGTTGCCGATGCCGAACAGCGCCGCGTCGTTGGCGGTAAAGCTCAGGGTCAGAACCTTTCCTTCCCGCGGAATCAGGTTCTCAGACGATACGGCTGCAAGAAAGCTTTTCAGGCCGGAAAGGTCATATTGCGAACCGGTATAGCCGAGCGTACCGACCACATGTCCGTAATAAATTGCATACTTTGACGCCTGATCGAGCGCAATCACGATCAAGGCGGTCCAAAAGATCCACATACGATTCCCCTTGCTCCTTTTTATGAGTCGATTTCAAAAGCTTTCGGATACAGGATCCGGTACACCTTCTGCATCAACAGAACGCGATCCACATACTGATCCGTCTCTTGGAACGGAATATAGCAGATCTTCCCCTCCGAATCCAGTCCGTACTGACTGAGCCACTGTTCCGCACGATACGGACCTGCGTTGTAGGCCGCCAGAACGACAGCTGGATTGTTGTCGAATGCATCCATTTGCTGCCGCAGATAAAATGTCCCGAACCGGATCGATGTCTCCGGGTCGAACAGCATTTCATCGGAGTACGGAAGATCCAGCTGCCGCGCGATCTCGGCGCCGGTTGCGGGCATGACCTGCATCAATCCGCTCGCGCCGACGCGGCTTTTCGCGTTCGGATCGAACTTGCTTTCCGTAAAGATCACGCCGCAGACAAAATAAGGATCCAGCCGGTACTCCCTGCTGTATGAACCGATCTTATCCCGATACGACAGCTTGCAGTAGCTGCGCAGGATTGCAGGCGCGATCTCACCGGCAAGCAGCACGACCGTCAAAAGCGTTCCCGCAATCGCAGTCCCGATCCAAAGAACGGTTTTCTGTTTTTTCGTCATAGCCGTTCCTCCAGGGTTCGGTAAAGCGCATCGGCTGCACAGATCAGCGCAGCAAGGTCCGAATCATTCTCCAGAACCGCATCGGCTTTCTGCCGGCGTTCTGCATCATTCATCTGCGAGCGGATCCGCGCAAGCGCATGCTCGCGCGTCGATCCGTCGCGCGCCATAATCCGCTCCACGCGAATCGATTCGTCGCACAAAACGGCAACGTTCAGATCACAGTATGCGTCAAACCCGCTTTCAAACAATAGTGGTACCTCCCAAACGACCCAGCGTTTTTCGCACCGCTCCGTCTCCGAAATCATCCGTCTGAGCACATAAGGATGAATGATTG
>CADAQS010000091.1:0-1300 GCA_902790115.1 uncultured Eubacteriales bacterium
AGGAATTCTCGTACGATATCAAATCCTCGATCGACGCTTCGATCACCGCGACGGTCAGCTATACGCTGACGTATCACACCGAAAAATCGGGCGATCTGACCAACGACTACGTACTGAACGCGCGCTATGAGAACCGCCGCTGGGGCATTCAATGGTCGCCGGCGCTGATCTTCCCGCAGCTGCAATGGGGCGACAAGCTGCTGCTCGGCGTCAACTACCCGAAGCGCGGCGAGATCTTCGATGCGCAGGGCGAGCTGCTGGTCAAGAACATCGACCCGATCGTCATCTTCTGCGTACCGTCGAGCATCAAGGATCCCGACAAGTTCATGGAAGAGGTGCTTGCGATCAGCGAGATCCAGCCGCGCGGCGTTCCGTACTCGGATTGGTACGGCAGCGTCAAGGCGGCCACTGAGAGCAAAGCCTCCTCGGTTGCGCTGTCCCGACTGTATCCCGATCAGATGGATGAGCAGCTCGAAAACCGCATCCTCGCAGTGGAAGGCCTCGGCGTCGACCGCAGCGGCAGCTTGACGTCGATCCGATTCCGCGCTTATCCGTTCGGGCAGTCGGCTTCCCATCTGCTGGGCTTCGCATCGATCATTTGGAAAGAGGACCTCGAAAAATTCAAGGAAGAGGGCAGCGAGATCTACGACGGCGACAGCTGGCTGGGATATGCCGGTCTCGAGCAGCAGTATGAATCGATCCTGCGCGGCACGAAGGGCAGTTACGCGTATATTCAGGGCGCGGACGGCACGAACCGCATGACGCTGTACAACATTCCGGCCGTCGACGGACAGGATCTGCATCTGTCGCTGGACATCAATCTGCAGAAGCGCGTCGAACAGGTCGTCAGCACGGTCGTCTACACGCCGGAGGTGACCGGCACTGTGATCGTAATGGATCCGACCACCGGCGCGGTACAGGCGATGTATTCGTTCCCGGGCTATGACGCCGAATCGTTCAGCCGAGGCACCGTCGGATCGGTGCAGTGGGAACAGCTGAAAGCCGACCCGCAGACGCCGATGTTGAACCGCGCAATTCAGGGTCAGTACGCGCCGGGATCGACGTTCAAGCCGCTGACCGGCCTTGCGGCGCTCGAAACCGGCACGCTGAAAATCACCGATACGTTCCCGGAGGAGACCGAGTCGATCAAGGTCGCCGCGGCGCGATCCAAGACCACCGGCAGTCTCAAGGATACCTGGTACGTCAGCAAAGGTGAATTCGCGTTTACCGGCGTAAAGGAGGTCAACCGCACCAACAGTTCGAACCGCCACACGCCGATGAATATGGAATCGAGCATCAT
>CADAQS010000091.1:1311-9445 GCA_902790115.1 uncultured Eubacteriales bacterium
TGAGCTACATCGGCATCGGCGAGGCCGTGCCGTTCGACATCAAGACCGAGCCGTCGCAGATCAAAAAGGAAGACAGCGAGGAGACGTGGGACCTGCTTGCGATGTCCGGCTACGGGCAGGGCGAGATTCTGGTCACGCCGCTGCAGATGGCGACCTATGTTGCGGGAATCCACAACGGCGGCGTTGCGCTGGAGCCGTATATCGTCGATTCGATCTGGGAAGCGCAGGGCACCAAGTACATCAAGACCTATTCGCATGAGCGCAAGGTCTGGAAAACGCTCTGTTCGGGCGCAAACGCGGCTGCGATGGAGAAGATGATGCAGGGCGTCACCGCGCTGCCGGAAAACGGCGGCGGCACGGGCAAATATCTCGGTGTGCGGCGCACCTACACGATCGCCGGCAAGACGGGAACCGCCGAAATCGGTTTGAACGAGGCGAAGGATAAGGAACTCGCGTGGATCATCGCGTTCCGGTCGAACATGAAGGAAACGCTGAACGACGTTTCGCCGGACAAGCAGCGGCTCGTGCTCGTCATGCTCGAGATCGACATGGCGAACCCGCCGGAGGAATACTCGCTGATGAAATTCAAAATTGCGCGCGATCTGCTGAAGGATGATACGCTGACCGAACCGGGGCAGACCGAAACGTGCATTACGAACGGATAAAGGAACGGAAACGGTTGCCGTCCGCATAGGATGGCAGAGGGGGAAACCGCATGAAGACTAGTCATGTGACGCCGAACCTTGCACTGATGGAACGGCTCGACCGAAACGAGTGGAACGTGCATTATATCGGCACCGCGGACGGAATCGAAAAGAAGCTGATCGGCGAGCGCGACGACGTCGTCTATCACGAGATCGCGTGGGGGAAGCTTCGCCGGTACTTTTCGTGGAAGAACTTCACCGACCCGTTCCGCGTTGTGAAAGGGTATTTCCAGTCCCGCAGGATCTTAAACGAGGTGCAGCCGGACGTTCTGTTCTCCAAGGGCGGCTTCGTTTCGGTGCCGGTCGTCGCGGCGGCAAAGGGCAAGTGCCCGGTCATCGCGCACGAGTCGGACTATACGCCCGGCCTTGCAAACAAGATCGCAAGCCGTTTCGCCACGACCGTATGCGTGACGTTCTCCGACACGGTTAAATACGTGCCGAACGGCAAGGGCGTCCACACCGGAACGCCGATCCGGCCGGAGCTGTATCACGGTTCGCGGGAAAAGGGCCTCGCCTTTACCGGACTTTCCGGCAAAAAACCGATCCTTTTGACGGTCGGCGGAAGCCTCGGCGCACAGGCTGTCAATGAGACGCTGCGAAAAGCGCTGCCGCTGCTGCTGCCGGACTTTGACATCGTGCATCTGTGCGGCAGGGGCAAGGCGGAGCCGGAACTGAAGGCCGACGGCTATCTGCAGTATGAGTACATCGACCGCGAGATGGCGGATCTTTTCGCCATGGCGGATATCGTTCTCTCGCGCGCGGGCGCAAACGCGGTGTTCGAACTGCTGGCGCTGCAGAAGCCCTCGCTGCTCGTTCCGCTGCCGCTGGAGGCAAGCCGCGGCGATCAGATCCTCAACGCGAACTATTTCGAGCGGAACGGCTACGCAATGCAGATGGCGCAGTCTGATCTGACTCCGGTCACGCTGTCGGAAGCGCTGCACACGCTGTATCAGAAGCGGGACGTCTACCGGAAAGCGATGGCAGGCGCCACCGGCGTGGACGGCACGCAGCCGATCCTTGACCGGATCCTGCAGGCGGCAGGCAAATGATCGGCCGACTCGTAGAAAATTTAACTACCGAAGCGGCAGGGGAAGCCCTGTCCGCTTTGTGTTCTGAAGCGAAAACAAAGCAGGGAAGAAGCGAGATCGAATCCGCACTTTCGGGCAGGGAAACGCTCTATGCGCTTTTGAACAGCGATTCTCCCAAGGTTCGGAAGAACACGTATCGCCTTCTCGGCGCGCTCGAAAATCCGGACGATGCAAAGGCTTTGGAGCAGGCGTTATCCTGCGAAACAACACTGTTTGCCGTGCCGAGCCTGCTGCTTGCGCTCGGAAGCGTCGGCGCGGAGGATGCGCTTCGCAAATACACGGTTCCGGTTTCCGAAGGACCGGAGACGGACAAGCATATCGCCGCGATCACGGCGGCGCTCGATAAGGCGCTGCAGCGATTTGACCGCTCCGAACGCGAACGCCTGTACCGGCTACCGGCGGCGCGCGAGATTCTGTGTTTTGCGCCGAAGGGCTTTTCCGGACAGCTTTCCGAGGAACTCGATGCGCTTGGCTTTTCGGGAAAGATCGAGGGCGACGCGGTCCGGATTGTAACCGCCGACGTGTCGCGCGTTTACCGTGCGGACTGCATGATCGAGGCTCTTCTGCCGATCGCAAAGGACGTCCCGCTGGATCCGGCTGCGATCGCAAAAGCTGCCGGACCCTGCATCGGCACGCGCTACCGGATCGAACTGCGCGGGTATCTCAAGGATCGCGCGCGGTTCATCGAGCGGCTCAAAGGCCGGCTTGACGGCAGCAACAGCGCGTCGAATTACGATTGCGAACTCCGGATCGAATGCCGCAACACCTCGGCGGATCTATACTGGAAGCTCTGGAACGTGCCGGACGAGCGCTATCCGTGGCGCGTC
Source organism: uncultured Eubacteriales bacterium (assembly GCA_902790115.1). Lineage (GTDB taxonomy): Bacteria > Bacillota > Clostridia > Christensenellales > CAG-138 > UBA3792. The sequence continues at coordinate 3,931 of CADAQS010000091.1, forward strand.
GGGACAATTCCGGCGTCGATCCATCCGGCGACGGCATCGGCGCTTGCCCGTTACGCATCGTCCTATTTCGGCCAAAAGCCGATCGCCGTGTTCGATCCGTTCTGCGGCAGCGGTTCGCTGCTGTTCGCGGCGGAAAAGACTTGCGCCTGCAAAGGATTGCTCGGCGTGGATCAGAGCGGAAACGCGATCGAGATCGCGCGGAAGAACGCCAAAGCGGGCGGCAGCCGCGCTCGGTTCGTCTGCCGCGACATTTTGCGCTTTACGGCGCAGCAGGGCGCCGATCTGCTGCTGTCCAACATGCCGTTCGGCAACCGCGTCGGCAGCCATCGGGAAAACGAGCAGCTCTACGAACGGTTCGTGCGGCGGCTTCCGAACCTGCTGCGGGACGGAGGCGTGGCGGTGCTGCATACGGCGGACGGCAGGCTGCTCGAACGGCTTTTGAAGGCCAATGATCGGCTGACGTTTTTGCAATCGTTCCGTACCGAAGCCGGCGGGCTGAGCCCGTGGGTGTTTACGGTGCAGAAAGCGGAATCGAAGAAAAAGGAAGGGAAGAACGAACATGAAGGAATCGCTGCAAACGCTGTGTGAACTGTTTATCGAATACCGCGGGACGATCAAGTCGGTCTTTAAGATGGACAGCGAGTACCTCTATCCGGCCTGTGCCGACATCTTCCTTGCGATGGGCAGGGCGCCGGAGGAGGAACTGCTTTCGGACTGCCGCCGCATGGTCAAAAACTCGGTCGGCATCTTTTCGGATTTTCGCGGCAACGTGCTGATGCCGCTCGTGTGCATGCTTGCGGCAAGCGACGATCCGCAGACCAAATGGGAGCGTACACAGGACAACTTTGCCGTATTGAAGGAAGAATTCTGGAGCTCCGGCTATCTTGCGCTTGCAGCGCTGCTTTTGACGGACACGACGCAAAGCGAACAGGTTCCTAAGACGGCTGCGCGCGCAAAGGCGATCTATCGCCGCATGAAGCAGGAACATCCGTTTTTGACCGGTCAGGAAGACAGCGTGTTTGCGGTCATGCTCGCGCGAAGCGTTCGTTCCGACGGGCAGCTGATCGCCGACATGGAGGAATGCTACCGGCTGCTCGACGCGCGCTTCCCCAAGAGCGACGGTCTCCAGTCGGCGTCGCACCTTTTCGCCCTGACCGATCGTGCGCCGAAGGAGAAGGTTGAGCGCATGCTCGCTCTGTACGATGCAGTCTCCGAGCGGTGCGGCAAATACGGCAAGTATTATGAGCTTTCCACGCTTGCGGCGCTGTCACTCGAACAGGCTCCGGTGGAGGAGCTCGCGGACGATGTCGCGGACGTCGATGCGTTCCTTGCCGAGCAGAAGGGCTACCGGTCGATTTTCGGCCTCGATCGCAAAACGCGGACGATGCATGCGGCGCTGCTTGCGGCGACCAACCGTTCCGCTGCGGCGATGCGTGACATGAGGAATGCACCACCCGAAACGGATCTTGCCATGGCGGCGGCGCAGCAGACGGCGCTGGCAATGCTCGCGGCGCAGCAGGCGGCGATGTGCGCGATGATCGCGGCGTCTTCGGCATCGAGTGCTGCCGCGGCAGGCTCGTCCCACTGATTTTCGAGCGCAACCCGGGTTTCCGGTTGACAAAGCGGCGGGAAGTTGATACATTTATATTTTGAAATCCAGGCATTTTATCATAACGAGGGAGTTCTATGAGACAAAAGTATTACATCACCACGGCGATCGCCTACGCATCGGGCAAGCCGCATATCGGCAATACCTACGAAGCGGTGCTTGCGGACGCGGTCGCACGTTACAAGCGCTACGAGGGCTATGACGTTTTTCTGCAGACCGGCACCGATGAGCACGGTCAGAAGATCGAGGACAAGGCCAAGGCGCAGGGCATTACGCCGAAGGAATACGTCGATCGCGCGGCCGGCGAAATCAAGCGGATCTGGGATTTGATGGGCACGAGCTACGACAAGTTCATCCGCACGACCGACGCCGACCATGAGGCGCAGGTGCAGAAGATCTTCAAGCGCCTGTATGACCAGGGCGATATCTATAAGGGCTATTACGAGGGTATGTACTGCGTGCCGTGCGAGTCGTTCTTCACGCAGTCGCAGCTTGTCGACGGCAAGTGCCCGGATTGCGGCGGCGAGGTCAAACCCGCCAAGGAAGAAGCCTATTTCTTCAAGATGAGCAAGTACGCACCGCGGCTGATCGACTACATCAACACGCATCCGGAGTTCATTCAGCCGGTCGCGCGCAAGAACGAGATGATGAACAACTTTCTGCTGCCCGGTCTGCAGGATCTGTGCGTATCGCGCACCTCGTTCAAGTGGGGCATCCCGGTCGATTTCGATCCGAAGCACGTCGTCTACGTCTGGTTGGACGCGCTCGTCAACTACATCACCGGCATCGGCTACGACTGCGACGGCAATTCCACCGACCGGTTCCAAAAACTCTGGCCGGCCGATCTCCATCTGATCGGCAAGGACATCATTCGTTTCCATACGATCTACTGGCCGATCTTTCTGATGGCGCTCGATCTCCCGCTGCCGAAGCAGGTGTTCGGTCATCCGTGGCTGCTGCAGGGCGGCGGCAAGATGAGCAAGTCCAAGGGCAACGTGCTGTATGCGGACGATTTGGCCGATCTGTTCGGGGTGGATGCGGTGCGCTATTTTGTGCTGCACGAGATGCCGTTTGACAACGACGGCGTCATTACGTGGGATCTGCTGGTCGAGCGGCTCAATGCGGATCTTGCCAACACGCTCGGCAACCTCGTTAACCGCACGGTCTCGATGTCGAACAAGTATTTCGGCGGCGTTGTGACCAAAACCGGCGTTTCGGAACCGGTCGACGACGATCTCAAAGCGATTGCGGCGTCCGCTTCCGCGCGGGTGACCGCGGCGATGGAGGAACTTCGCGTAGCGGATGCGCTGACCGAGGTGTTCGGCGTGTTCCGCAGATGCAACAAGTATATCGACGAGACCGCCCCGTGGACGCTTGCAAAGGATCCCGGGAAGGCGGACCGCCTCAGTGAGGTGCTGTACAATCTCGTCGAGAGTATTTCGATCGGCGCAAACCTTCTGAAGCCGTTCCTGCCGGCGACCGCGGACAAGGTACTTGCACAGCTGAACTGCGCACCGCGGGAACTCGATACGTTGAACACGTTCGGCTTGTATCCGAGCGGAACCCGCGTGACCGAAACACCCGAGATCCTGTTTGCACGTCTCGATCCGAAGGTTGTTATGGAAAAGGTCGAAGCGCTCGAAGCAGCGCAGCGCGTGGCGGCCGCGCCGAAGGAGGAGCCGAAGTTCGCTCCGTTCAAACCGGAGATCGAATTCAGCGACTTTGAAAAGCTCGATCTGCGCCTTGCCAAGGTCGTTGCCTGCGAGGAGGTCAAACGCGCCAAGAAGCTCTTAAAGCTGACGCTGTCGGTCGCGGGCGAAGAGCGCACGGTCGTGTCGGGCATCAAGAACTGGTACAAGCCCGAGGATCTGATCGGAAAGACGCTTGTGCTCGTTGCGAATCTCAAACCGGTTACGTTCTGCGGCATTGAAAGCCGCGGCATGATCATGTGTGCCTCCGACCCGGAGGACAAGGAACTTGCGTTTATCACACCTGAGAAGGCGCTGGAGCCGGGTTACGTGGTGCGGTAATGAAACTGTTCGATACCCATGCGCATCTGCTCGATGAGGCGTTCGATGCGGATCGCGACGCCTTGATCGCGTCGCTTCCCGAAAAGGGCCTGACGCACGTCATGGAGGCCTGCTGCGACGAGGCGGGCATCGACCGCGTCGCAGAGTTTGTGCACCGTGTTCCGTACTTTTACGGCAGCGCGGGCGTGCATCCGCATTCTGCGAGCGAGTGGAACGCCGGCACGGCGGAGCATATCAAAAAAGCTCTGAAACAGGAGCGCATGCTTGCGGTCGGCGAAATCGGATTGGACTATCACTACGACTTTTCCCCACGCGATGTGCAGAGGCGCGTGCTCGATGAGCAGCTTTCGCTTGCGGGAGAACTGAATCTTCCGGTGATCCTGCATGACCGTGAGGCGCACGGGGATATGATGGATCTGCTGCGCGCACATAAAAGGTCGCTCAAGGGCATCATGCACTGCTTTTCCGGAAGCTATGAGATCGCGCGCGAATGTCTCGACCTTGGTCTGTATGTCGCGTTCGGCGGAGCATTGACGTTCAAAAACGCGGTGCGTCCGATCGAAGTAGCGCAGCGGCTGCCGCGCGAGCGTTTGCTGATCGAAACGGACTGCCCGTATATGACGCCGGTTCCGTTCCGCGGGCAGCGCAACGATCCGTCGTTTATCCGTTTGACGCTCGAAAAGATGGCGGAGGTTCGCGGCGAGGACATCGAGGAGCTTGCCGACGCGCTGTATCGTAATTCGCTTGCGGTGTACGAAATCGCGGAATAACATCGAAGCCGGAGGGGGGGAGCCTCTCCGGCTTTGTGATCAAAAGGATCGAAAGAAGGGATTAAAGATGGAACAGTCGACGCTGCACCTGGAACTGAAGGATACCGAGTGGCCGTATACCTATACGGATCACGACCGCGAAATCGTCCGTGCAATTGTATTTGATGATGCAAATAATCTGTACTTTGAACGCGTGAACCGTAACGATATGTTCGGACCCGCGACGCTGATCGAAACGTCGGGCGGCGGCGTCGAAGCGGGGGAGGATCTGCCGACGGCGATCCGGCGGGAGCTCAGGGAAGAACTCGGCGCCGAGGTCGAGATCGTCTGTGAGATCGGGCTGGTGAGCGACTATTACAATCTGCTGCACCGGCACAATCGGAACCATTATTTCCTCTGCAGGGCGCTTTCGTTCGGCAAAACCCATCTGACCATGGACGAGGTCGAGATCTATCATCTGTCCACGCTGAAACTCAGCTATGCGGAAGCCGTCGCGGAGTATGAAGCATGCCGCGATTCCAAACTCGGCCGCCTTGTCGCCAACCGGGAATTACCGATCCTGCATCGGGCAAAGACACTGATGGATGCGATGCGGTAAATAGAATGCATAAAAACAGAACCGACGAAGAATCGTCGGTTCTGTTTTGTTTTAACATGAGAATTAGTCGCGCTCGGTCTCGTTCTCATCAGTCTCAGGCGTGCCGCTGGTCGCGATGATGTCTTCTGCATTGAAGTTCACAACTTCCATCTTGACTTCTTCGTATTTCATGATTGTGTCTCCTTTCTGAAGATTCTTTATCTTGGAGCCTCCGGGATGCGGAGGGTCGAGATCCTGGTCCGTTCGAGCAGACGATCCAAAATAGAGCCTGCACCGTCAAATAGTACATTCTTGGAATGTATTATAACATTGTTCTCGCACCGTGTCCATATCTCAAAAACATTTTTCGAAAAAAACTTTTGGAAAAACAGTCATATTCTCCCAAAAAGGAGCATATCCTGCTCCGCAGGGAAGGGTCAGACGGCGGTGCAGGAAAAGCAAAAACCCCGCTCCGAGGAACGGGGTTTACAGGTGAAACCGTAATTATTTGATTTCGCAGGTTGCGCCG
>CADAQS010000092.1 GCA_902790115.1 uncultured Eubacteriales bacterium
ATGACATCTACTGCAATCCTCATAATTCTTCTCCCGAAATTGATAGACCCAGTATAACAAAAGCCGCTGCGAATTTGCAACGGTTTTCCGTTTCCGGACGGATTCGGGTTCCTACGACAAAAAGGCCTTCCGTTCGGAAAGCCTCATTGCGTTACAATTTGTGGGGAGATCATGGATCGATTATGCGTCTTTTTCCATGTTGATGACTTCTTCGCCATCATAGTATCCGCACTTCTTGCAAACCACATGCGGGAGCTTCAGCTCGTGGCACTTCGGGCACTCGACCAGATTCGGCGTCTCCAGCTTGAAGTTGTTGGCTCTGCGCTGATCTCTTCTTGCCTTCGATGTTTTTCTCTTCGGTACTGCCATGATCACACCTCCTTATTTTCGTTCAGTAAATGTTGCAACGCTCCGAACGGATTGTCGCTTTTTTCGGTCCGGCAGCCGCACGGTCCCAGGTTCCGATCCGCTCCGCAGACCGGGCAAAGTCCCTTGCAATCAGGCTTGCAGACGCTTGTCAGCGGCAGTGACAAAAAAAGATTGTCCCAAAATGCGGGTTCCAGATCGATCTTGTCGCCCGTATACGGATAGGTTTCGTCATCCTCGGGATCCCTGACGGCCTCCCGGACGAACCGCTCGTCGATCGCAAAAGCGACCGTTTCCGTAAACGGCTTGCCGCAGAGCGCGCACTCGGTCCGGTACGGAACCGACGCGCCCGCGTCCACCTTGTAGGTCTTTCCGTCATACGTGCAGACGCCTTCGACCGTTGCGGGTCCGTCGAACGTGATCGTCCGACCCGCATAGTCCTGCGGCGGCATCGCTTCGCAAAACGAGAACGGATAGGGCTCCGTGCCGTTGTGCATGACGTCATTCACAGAAATAACCATGTGCTTACCTCAAAGTCAACCAACAGATATTTTAACCATTCCGTCGCCGTTTGTCAACAGCATTCTTTGCGTGTTTTGCGTTTTTCTTCGCAAAATCGGGCTTCTTTGCGGCAGGTTTGGACGGGTTGCCGCGCTCCGGCTTTTCCTTTGCCGCGCGGGTTGTCCGTTTTTTCGTTTCGCCAGACCCGTGCCGCCGCCCGTCCTGCTGGATGCGTCCTGCGGGTTCCTGCCGCTCGGGCGGAACCAGCGCTTCCTTTCCGTAGCCGATCAGATCCTCCCGGCCGGTGATTCGCAGCGCTTCGCGGACGAGCCGGTAATTGCGCGGCAGATAGAACTGCATCAGCGCCCGCTGCATCGCCTTCTCATGCTCCGAGCGCGGAACGTAGACCTCCTCGCCGGTGCGCGGGTCGATGCCGGTCCAGTACATGCAGGTCGAAACCGTACCCGGCGTCGGATAGAAATCCTGCACCTGCTCGGGCTTGTGTCCGATCTTCTTGAGATAGAGCGCAAGCTCCACCGCATCGGACAGCGTGCAGCCCGGATGCGAGCTCATCAGATACGGCACGACAAACTGCTTCATATCCAGCCGCTTGTTCATCGCCTCATATTTTTGGATGAACTGCTGATACAGCTCATGCGGCGGCTTGTTCATATAGTACAGCGTCTTGTCCGCGATATGCTCCGGCGCAACCTTGAGCTGTCCGCTGATATGATGCCCGACGAGCTCGCGCAAAAACGCATCGCTCTTGTCGTACAGCACATAATCGAACCGTACCCCGGACCGGACGAACACCTTCTTGACGCCGTCGATGCCGCGCAGCTTCTTCAAAAGCGCCGTATAATCGTCATGCGAGACCTTCAGATTCGCGCATTTTTGGTAGCCGATGCACGAGCGGTTCCTGCAGACGCCGCTTTTGAGCTGCTTGTCGCAGGCGGGCTGGCGGAAGTTCGCCGTCGGGCCGCCGACGTCGTGAATGTACCCGCGGAAGCGCGGGTTCTTCGTCATTGTCTTCGCCTCGGTCAGGATCGAATCGTGACTGCGCGACGAAATGATCCGTCCCTGATGGAACGTCAGCGCGCAGAAATTGCAGCCGCCGAAGCACCCGCGGCACGACGTGATCGAAAACTCGACCTCCTGCAGCGCCGGAATCGGCTCCTTGTACCGCGGATGCGGCAAGCGCGTGTAGGGCAGCGCGTAGGTAGCGTCCATCTCCTCGGTCGTCAGCGGCATCTGCGGCGGATTCTGGATCAGAACGCCCTTCTCGTGCGGCTGCGCGAGCCGGTGTCCGCGGATCGGATCCTGCTCGGCAAACTGCGTCTGAAACGCCCTGACGTAGGCGTCCTTGCTCGCCGCGACCTCGCTGTACGACGGCAGCACAATCGCGTCCGGACACTCGGACAGATCGCCTGCGCGAAAGCAGGTCCCCGGCACATCGCGGATTTCGCGCACCGGCGTTCCGGCGTCGAGCGCCTCGGCCAGCGCGACGATGCTGCGCTCGCCCATGCCGTACATCAGAATGTCCGCGCCGGAATCGTACAGGATCGAGTGCCGCACGCGATCGTCCCAGTAATCGTAATGCGCAAACCGTCTCAGGCTTGCCTCGATGCCGCCGATCAGCACCGGCACGTGCGGATAGGCTTCGCGGCATTTGTTGCCGTAGACGATGACCGCGCGGTCCGGACGCGCGCCGGCCTTGCCGCCCGGCGTGTAGGAATCGTCGCTGCGGCGGCGCTTGGCGACCGTGTAATGGTTGACCATCGAATCAATGTTGCCAGAGGAAACCAAAAACGCAAGACGCGGCTTTCCGAGCGCGCGGAACGCTTCGACGTCGTGCCAGTCCGGCTGCGCGATGATGCCGACCGAAAAGCCGTGCTCCTGCAGAGTCCGCGCGATGATCGCCGCGCCGAACGACGGATGGTCGATGTAGGCGTCTCCGTTGATATAAACAAAATCAAGCCCGTCAAAACCACGGGCTTTACACTCCGCCATCGACATCGGCGGTATGGTATGGATCGGCTTACGCTTCATGTTGTTCGGTCTGCGGCTTGTCCGACGGATCGGACGAAGCGCTTTGCTGCGGCACGGCAGGCTCGGATACCGACTCCGGCTGCGGCGTTTCGGAAGGCCTTTGGGCTTTGTCCGGCTTCTCCGGTTCGGCGGTCTTCGGAATCTTCGGCAGTTCTCCGGTTGTCTTTTTGGACTTTGCGGTCGGGTCCGCAGGTTCGGAAACCTTGGGCAGTTCGCCGGTCGATTTCCCGGGCTGATCCGTAAGGCGTCTGCGGCCGGTATCGCTCAGCAGCTTATGCGGAGAAACCGGACCGACCACGCTATCGGCGTGCGGCAGCTGATGAAGATCCCCTTCCAGTTCCCCGGCAAGGTACTCGATCGTCGCCGCCATTTCGGCCCGCTCCTGCTCCATCTGCCGCAGCTGCGCAATGATCTCATCCAGGTAGCGGTCGACCTGTTCGCAGTCGTAGCCGTACAAGGATTTCCGGAATTCTTTGGCAGCGATATTTTCGGCTTTGATCACAGCAGGCCTCCGGTCTTACAGATCGGTATAGCCGTCATCCCCGTTATCGACAACGTCGCAGTTGCGCGGCGCAACCAGAAAGATCCCGCGGGAGATCTTGCTGATCGTTCCGTCGAGTGCATAGACCGAGCCGAGCAGAAAATCCAGCACGCGCTGCGCACATGCGCCGTCGAGCTCCTCCATGTTGACGATGACCGGCTTATGGTTCTTCAGATTGTCGGCGATGCTCTGCGCATCGTCATAGGCCACGGGATGATAGACGATCATTTTCATCCCCGCCATGCTTTGCGGCGTCGGAGCTTCCTCCGCGCTCGCCTTCGGCTCCTTATGCTTGCGGGAAGGGGCCGGTGCGGCAGGCTGCTCCTCTTCGAGCAGTTCTTCGTCGTCCGCGTCCTCTAAACCGATAAAGCTCAAAAACTTACCCATTGTTTGTTCCTCCCTGGATCTGCCGCGGTCCGAAGATCGCCGTGCCGACGCGTACCAGCGTCGCGCCCTCTTCGATCGCAACCGGATAATCGTGGCTCATGCCCATCGACAGCGTATCAATCGGAAGCGTGTTATAGGATTGCCGCGCATCGTCAAAGAGCGCCTTCATCCGGCGAAAATACGGACGCGTCGCCTCCGGTTCCCCGGCAGGCGGCACACACATGAACCCGCGAACCGAAAGGTGCTCGCATGCGGCGGCCTGTTCCAAAAACGCATCCAGCGCATCCGGCTCCACGCCGCCCTTTTGGGGTTCATCCCCGATATTCACCTGAAGAAGAATCGGCTGCACGATTCCGAGCTTGTCCGCCCGGCGTTCCAGCGTCTCCAGCAATCCCGCGCGATCGACCGATTGAATCAGATCGGCATTACCACAGATGTATTTTACCTTGTTCGTTTGCAATTGTCCAATAAAATGGGCCTCCAAATTGCGCTGTTTATAAAAAGTTAACTTTTCCGTAAACTCCTGCGCCCGGTTTTCGCCGATCAACGTGATGCCGGCGTCCGCGGCTTCGCCGATCCGCGCCGTATCCACAAATTTTGTGACCGCCATCAGACGCACTTCCTCCGGATCCCGACCCGACCGCAAGGCCGCTTTTATGACCTGCTCCCGCACCCGCTCGATCCGCTCTGCAATCTCACCCATCTCAATCATCCTCCTCTATCGGCATGCGATACCGCAGTCCCGCAAACAACTTCAGATTCTCGTCACGCGCGGCGATGATGGCGTCCTCGCCGTCGGATCCGGCGATGTAGACCGCGATGGGCGAATAGCCGTAGTCGGTCTTGATGAATACATACGGAACGCCGCCGGAATACTGGATGTAGTCGGTCGGCACATACAGGCCGGTCGCCGTGTTCTGGATCGAAATATCGACGACGCGCGCGTCGAGCAGCGGTTTGACGTCGGCGTCAACCGCCATGACGTAGAGAATGCCGTTGGTCGCATCCTTTTCGGATACGACCGTGCCGCTGTACGCGCCTTCGATGCCCTTGATCTTGAACGGATAGGTCTGTCCGGGCATTAAACGCTTGCTCTGGTCCGCGCTGCTTGTCGTGCTCGCTACGAACGCGACATAAAACCGTGTCCGGTCGGTCACGATCCGGTACGAGAAGTTTTCCGAATCAACCGCGAACGAGGTTGCCGCAAGCACACGCCGCACCTGCGAAACGGTCAGCTGGGAGACATCCTTCAACGGCTCCTCGTTGCTGTCGGTATAAAAGCTGATATAGCCGTTGTATCCGCTCGTAATCGTGCGCGCCATGTTCGTTTCGAACAGATCGTACTGTACCTGCAGCTCACGGATCTCGCTCTCGAGCGTCGAGGTGTCCGACAGCATGCTGATCATCGTCTCCCGCCGTTCGCCGAGCTTGGCTAAAAGCCGCGTTTCCAGTTCGGTATAGGATTCCTGTGACTCGCCGTTCGACGCTGCGCGCATCTGTCCTGCGATCGCGTTGATCTCCTCCGTTTCGGCGACGACGAGCGTCGGCAGCGCGCCGTTGCCGAGCGTTTTCAGCTGCAGTTCGAGCTTGTTGTACAGCTCGGCTTCCTTGGTGCAGATCGTGTTCAGCGCGGATTCGTAGCCGTACGGATACAGGACGGCGATGCTGTCGCCCTCCTGCACATATGCGCCGCTCGGACTGATGATCTTCGCGTCGCTCCCCGACTCGGTGATCGACTGTTCCGTCCGAATAATGATCGCGCTTGTTTCGATCTCCGAATAGATCGACTTCATCGACATCTTGCGGACATGGCCGGTCTGATTCTGCAGCAGCAGAACCACGCCGACCACAGCGGCCACGAGTGCCGCCGCGCCGATCAGCGATATCAGATAGAAGCGCTTCCCCACACGCACATTGCGTTCCACTTGCCTTACCTCACCGTTCTCCGTTCAGGCGTGATGCCGGTTCCACCACGCTTCAATCTCGCCTTGCATCTGCTCCCGCACGTTCGCAACCCGTCCGACCGCCACAGCCGTCATCCGGTTTGCCCGGAACACCTTCGGAATCATGTTTTTGACATCTTCTATTGTAACACATTCGATGCGGTTCAGGGTAGTCTCCAAATCATATTCTTTCTGCATCAGAAGCGCGGATTTTCCGATCGCATTCATGTGCGCCGACGCGGATTCCATGCCGAGCACATAGCTGCCCTTGAGCTGCTGCTTGCATCGGACGAATTCCTCCTCGGTCACGCCGTTTGCAAGCAGATCGTCCAGCTCCTGCAGCATCCTCTGCAGCGCTTCGGCCGCCTGCCGCTCGGTACTGCCGACGTACAGGAACAGCGCGCCGGTGCCGCGATAGGCCATCGGATAGCTGTAGACCGAATAGCACAGGCCGCGCTGCTCGCGCAGATGCTGAAACAGCCGCGAGCTCATGCTCCCGCCGAGGATGTTCGAAAGCACCGACAGCGTGAACGACTCGTCGCTTGCCAGCGGCGCGCCCGGAAACACGAGGCAGGTGTTGATCTGCTCCACATCCTTGTCGAGAAACTTCACCGAAAGACCGGGCTGTTCCGCATACGCGGGAACTTCGTTCCGGACGCCGTGCAGAACGCCGGCGAACCTGGTTTCCAGTTCGCGCATCAAGGCGTCCTCATCGAACTTGCCCGCTGCCGCGATCACGATGTTCTCGGCGGTATAGTGCCGATCCATGTAAGCGCGCAAGTCCGCGCGTTCCATGCCGGAAACGGTCTGCTGGGTGCCGAGCACCTCCTTTTCGAGCGCGGTGCCGCGGAAAAACAGCTCGGACGCCTTATCGAACACGAGATCCTCCGGACTGTCCTCCGTCATGGCGATCTCCTCAAGCACCACGCCGCGTTCGCGAGCGAGCTCTTCGGGATCCAATGTATTGTGCAGCACAAGGTCTGCGAGGATGTCCACGCACAGCGGCATGTCCTCGTCGAGCGCCTTGACGTGGAAGCAGGTGCATTCTTTTGCGGTGAACGCGTTCAGATTCGCGCCGATCGCGTCCATCTCCATCGCAATGTCGGTCGCGCTGCGCGTTTCGGTGCCTTTGAACACCATGTGCTCGACAAAGTGCGAGATACCGGAGTTTTCCGCGTCTTCAAAAATCGAGCCCGCGTTAACCCAAACGCCGATGGAAACGGAATGCAGATGCGGCATCGGATCGAGCGCAACGCGGATCCCGCCGGAAAGCTGTCGAAATTTCATAGATTCTCCTTCCTGTGTGCTGCCCCGGTTTCTGCACCGATACAGAAAAGGGCAGAGTCGTCCCCTGCCCCTCCGATCGATTTTTTGTTATTCGCCCTTCTTCTCGTCCGGCAGAAGGTCTTTTCTGGTCAGGCTGATCTTGCCGGTCTTCTGATCGATATCGATGACGCGGACCAGAACCTGATCGCCGAGATTCATGACGTCCTCAACCTTGTTGACACGCTCCTTGGCCATGCGCGAGATGTGCAGCAGGCCGTCCTTGCCCGGCGTGAGGTTGATGAATGCGCCGAAGTCCTTGATGCCGACCACTTTGCCGAGGTAGACGTCGCCGACTTCGATATCCTTGAC
>CADAQS010000093.1 GCA_902790115.1 uncultured Eubacteriales bacterium
CATGCCCTCACGTACTTTGAAGTTCGCGACGGACTTCTTCGCCTTGGTGATGACGGCTTTCTGACCTGCGATGTTGGAAAGCTCTTCAACCGCCTTCTCGATGCCCTTGGGATTATCCTTCTCGGAGCCGAGGCCCATGTTGAGGATGATCTTCTCAAGTTTCGGGATCTGCATCACGTTCTCATACTTGAACTTCTCCTGCAGAGCCGAAACGACTTCTTCCTTATACTTGGTCTTCAGACGGGGTTCGCCGCTGAAAGGCTTTGCTTCCGCTGCGTTCTTTTTCTTGGCAGCAGCCTGTGCAGTTTCTTTCTTTGCCATTTTCTATCTCCTTCCGCCTTAGTCCATAACCTTGCCGCATTTCTTGCAGACGCGGACTTTCTTGCCGTCGACAAACTGGTGTGCGATGCGCGTCGCTTTGCCGCACTTCGGGCAGACCAGCATGACATTCGATACATCGATGGTGCCTTCGGTCTCGATCCGACCGCCTGCCTCGCCCTGACGACGCGGCTTGACGTGCTTGGTGATGATGTTGGCACCCTGGACCGAAACACGGCCCTTTTCCGGCTGAGCAGTCAGGATCTTGCCCTGCTTGCCCTTATCCTGACCGGAGATCACGACGACGGTATCGCCTTTTTTCACATTCAGTTTTGCCATGTCGCTTTCCTCCTTACAGAACTTCCGGTGCGAGAGAGACGATCTTCATATAATCTTTCTCGCGCAGCTCACGAGCGACCGGCCCGAAGATACGGGTGCCTCTCGGCTGCTTCTGATCGTTGATGATGACGCACGCATTGTCGTCGAAACGAATGTGGCTGCCATCGGGACGGGACGTTTCGGAAGTGGTGCGGACGACGACCGCGCGCACAACGTCCTTCTTCTTGACGGCACCGCCCGGTGCGGCGCTCTTGACCGCGCAGACGATGACGTCGCCGATACCTGCGAACTTGACTTTGGAGCCGCCCAGCACATGGATGCACTGAACTTCCTTGGCGCCGCTGTTGTCCGCGACTTTCAATCTGGTTTGAGGCTGAATCATACTATACCCTCCTCATTACTTCGCCTTTTCGATGATTTCCACAAGGCGCCATCTCTTGTCCTTGGAAATCGGGCGGGTCTCCATGATGCGCACGGTATCGCCGATACCGCACTGGTTCTCCTCGTCATGCGCCTTGAACTTGCGCGTGCGATTGACCATCTTGCCGTACAGGGGATGGCGAACCTTGGTCTTGATGGCGACGACGATCGTCTTGTCCATCTTATCGCTGACAACCGTGCCAACGCGCGTCTTACGATAACCTCTCTGTTCCATTAACCAATTCCTCCTTATTCGGCATCCTGACCGAGTTCGCGTGCGCGAAGGACGGTCTTGATTCGTGCGATGTCCTTCTTGCATGCACTGATGCGGGAAGGATTGCTGATCTGACCGGTTACGGACTGGAAGCGAAGATTGAACAATTCGGCTTTCAGTTCTTTTTCCTGCTTGAGCAGTTCTTCGACGCTCATGGCTCTGAGTTTATCTGCCTTCATGGTCATTCTCCTTTCTCCTCAGTCTTCTTCACGATCTTGCACTTGAGCGGCAGCTTGTGCATAGCAAGACGCAGCGCTTCACGTGCAGTCGAGTCGTCAACACCGGCGATCTCAAACATGACTCTGCCGGGCTTGACAACGGCCACCCAGTATTCGGGGGAACCTTTGCCGGAACCCATTCGGGTTTCAGCGGGCTTTTCGGTAACGGGCTTGTCAGGGAAGATCTTCGTCCAGACCTGACCGCCACGCTTGATGTAACGCGTCATCGCAACACGCGCTGCTTCGATCTGGTTGCTGGTGACCCATGCCGGATCCAGCGCAACGAGGCCGTAATCACCGTAGGTGACGCTGTTGCCGCGATGTGCGGTGCCCTTCATGCGGCCGCGGAACACTCTGCGGCGCTTAACTCTCTTCGGCATTAACATGATTATTTGCCTCCTTCCGCACGCTTGGCTCTCTTCAGAACCTCGCCCTTGTAGATCCACACCTTGCAGCCGATGCGGCCGTACTGGGTGCTCGCCTCTGCGAAACCGTACTGGATGTCCGCACGCATGGTCTGCAGCGGGATCGAACCGTCATGATAGCCCTCGGATCTTGCGATCTCGGCGCCGCCCAGACGGCCGGAGCATGCAAGCTTGATGCCCTTGACACCCGGACGCTGCATCGCACGCTGCATGGCCTGCTTCATCGCGCGGCGGAAGCTGATACGCTTCTCGATCTGCGCTGCGATGTTCTCGGCGACGAGCTGTGCATCTGCGTCTGCATCACGGACTTCCATGATGTTGATCGAAACGGGCTTGCCGATCTCACCGGAAACGGCGGCTTTGATCTCTTCAATGCCTGCGCCGCCCTTGCCGATCAGCATACCGGGACGCGCGGTGTAGATACCGACGCTGATCTTATCGGTCGCACGATCGATCACGATGCGGGAGATGCTTGCCTGATAGTACTTTTTCTTAACGAAATCACGGATCTTGCGGTCTTCAACGAGGCAGTCTGCGAAGTCCTTCTTCGTTGCATACCAATGCGTGTTCCAATCTCTGATCACGCCTACGCGGAATCCGTTCGGATTAACTTTCTGACCCATACTGTCCTCCTTACTTGACCTGATCCAGGATGATCGTGATGTGGCTCGTGCGCTTGCGAATCGGGGAAGCGGAGCCGCGTGCTCTTGCACGATAGCGCTGCAGCGTCGGTCCCTGGTTTGCATAGACCTCTGCGACATACAGGTCATCGCGGTTCATGTCGAGGTTGTTCTCCGCGTTTGCGACGGCGGAGTTGAGGAGCTTCAGGACGGGTTCGCTGGCGGATTTGGGCGTATAGGCCAAAATCGCAGCAGCTTCCTTGACGCTCTTGCCGCGGATCATGTCGATGACGATCTTGACCTTGCGGTTGGAGATTCTGATATAACGGGCGATTGCGCGCGGGCGCTTATCAGCCGTTTCCTGACGGCGGGCCGTCTTTTCTCTCATTCTGGTTGCCATGTTCGTTCCTCCTTACTTTGCGCCCGTGGACTTCTCGGAGCCTCTGTGGCCCCGGAACGTACGGGTGGGGGCGAATTCGCCCAGCTTATGTCCGACCATTTCTTCCGTGACGTACACCGGAACGTGCTTCTTGCCGTCATGGACCGCGATCGTGTGGCCGACGAAATCGGGGAAGATCGTGGAGGCACGGGACCAAGTCTTGACGACGGTCTTCTTGCCACTCTCATTCATTGCCTGAATGCGGGTGTACAAGCGTTCTTCTACAAACGGACCCTTTTTGACCGATCTGCTCATTGTTTCTCCTCCTAATTACTTACCACTCGTTCTGCGGCGAACGATGTACTTGTTGCTCTTGTTCTTCTTCTTGCGCGTCTTGTAACCGAGAGCGGGCTTGCCCCACGGAGTGACCGGGCCGGGACGGCCGATCGGGGACTTGCCTTCGCCGCCGCCATGGGGGTGGTCATTCGGGTTCATGACGGAACCGCGGACGGTCGGACGGATGCCCATGTGACGCTTGCGGCCGGCTTTACCGAGCTGAATGTTCTGGTAGTCGAGGTTGCCGACCTGGCCGATCGTTGCCTTGGCGTTGATCGGGATCAGACGGACTTCGCCGCTGGGCAGACGCACCTGTGCGTACTTGCCTTCCTTAGCCATCAGCTGAGCGGCGTTGCCTGCGGAACGAACGAGCTGTGCGCCCTTGCCCGGAACGAGCTCGACGCAGTGGATCATCGTGCCGACGGGGATGCTCTGCAGCGGCAGCGCGTTGCCGATCTTGATGTCGGCGTTCTCGCCGGAAACGACGGTATCACCGACGTTCAGACCGTAAGGAGCAATGATGTAGCGCTTTTCGCCGTCTGCGTAGAACAGCAGAGCGATGTTGGCGGAACGGTTCGGATCGTACTCGATCGCGTTGACGACCGCGGGGATTCCGTCCTTATTGCGCTTGAAATCGACGATGCGGTACTTGCGCTTTGCGCCGCCGCCCTGATGACGGACCGTGATCTTGCCGGTGAAGTTGCGGCCGGCCTTGCTCTTGAGGTCCTCGGTCAGCGCCTTTTCAGGCGTCTTCTTGGTGATCTCCTCATAGGTGGAGACGGACATGTGTCTGGTACCCGGCGTTGCGGGAGTCAGTTTACGAATAGCCATGCGGTGCCTCCTTACTGTGCGATGCCGTCGAAGAGTTCAATGCCCTTCGAGTCGGGCGTCAGCTTGACGTACGCTTTCTTCTTGGAAGCGGTTCTGCCCTGCGTGCGGCCCTGGCGCTTGATCTTGCCGAGTTTGTTCACGGTGTGAACGCTCTCGACCTTAACGCCGAAGATCTCCTCGACCGCCTCGGCGATCTCGATCTTGTTCGCGTTCTTTGCAACTTCGAACGTGTAGGTCCGATGTGCAATGTAATCGTAGCTCTTTTCCGTGAGGATCGGAGCCTTAATGACGTCGTATGCGTTCTTCATTAGGCGTAAACCTCCTCGATCTTTTCCACCGATGCCTTCGTGAGGATCAGCTTTTCATACTTTAAGATCTCGTAGACGTTCAGCGTACCGACCAGCGTCGTCTTGACGCCCGGGATGTTCGCCGCTGCACGCTCTACGGTGTCGTCCTTGTCCGCAAGAACAATCAGAGCCTTTTCGGTGTTGACCGCCTTGAGAACCTTGACCATTTCCTTGGTCTTCGGCGCTTCGATGTTCAGCGCATCGAATACGAGCAGCTCGTTCTCGTTGACCTTGGAGGACAGCGCGGACTTCATAGCGAGGCGCTTGACTTTCTTGTTCAGGCGCATCGTGTAGTCGCGGGGCTTCGGCGCGAAGACGACGCCGCCGTGTCTCCACTGCGGAGAGCGGGTCGAACCCTGACGCGCACGGCCGGTGCCCTTCTGACGCCACGGCTTTTTGCCGCCGCCGGAGACTTCGGAACGGGTCAGTGCGCTCTGCGTGCCCTGACGGCAGTTCGCAAGATGCGCAACGACGACGTCGTGCATAACGCTCTCGTTCACCGGCTGACCGAAGATGTTCTCGGAGAGGGAAATCTCGCCAACAGTCTGGCCTTTGATATCATACAATGCTACGTTCGGCATGTTTCTTTCCTCCTTACTTCACGGTGCTCTTGACCGTAACCAGCGTTCCCTTTGCACCGGGGATCGCGCCTTTGATCAGGATC
This sequence comes from uncultured Eubacteriales bacterium, assembly GCA_902790115.1. GTDB lineage: Bacteria > Bacillota > Clostridia > Christensenellales > CAG-138 > UBA3792. Next base: position 5,172 of record CADAQS010000093.1, read on the forward strand.
AGGTTACGCTCGGCATCGGTCTTGACGACTTCCAGATTCTGGACGGTGACGGTCTCACTGCCCATGTGGCCCGGAAGGCGCTTGGTCTTGAATACTTCGCCCGGGTAGGTGCAGGCGCCCATGGAACCGGCAACGCGGTAGGAGTGGGAACCGTGCGTCTTGCGGCCGCGGCCCTGATTCCAGCGCTTGATGTTGCCTTCAAAGCCCTTGCCCTTGCTCTTGCCGGTAACGTCTACCTTGTCGCCCTCTGCAAAGACGTCCGCCTTGATGAGCTGACCGACTTCGTAGGAAGCGGCGTCATCGAGCTTGAACTCTTTGAAATAGCGCATGGTCTTGACGCCGGCTTTGGCACAGTGACCTTTGATCGGCTTGTTGGACAGGCCTTCGCGAACTTCGCAGAAACCGACCTGAACAGCTTCGTAACCATCGTTACCGACGGTCTTCTTTTGGATGACGGGGCACGGACCGGCTTCGATGACAGTGACGGGAATCATGGTACCGTCAGTCCGGAAGAACTGCGTCATACCGATCTTCTTGCCCAAAATGGCTTTCTTCATTTGGTCTTACCTCCGTTAATAATTACAGCTTGATTTCGATATCGACGCCGGCGGGGAGATCGAGCTTCATCAGCGCTTCGACCGTCTTGGTGGAGGGCTGGAGGATGTCGATCAGACGCTTGTGCGTGCGGATCTCGAACTGCTCACGGGAATCCTTATACTTGTGCGTTGCACGCAGGATCGTAACGATCTCTTTCTCGGTGGGCAGCGGGATGGGGCCGGAAACCTGGGCTCCGGTTCTCTTGGCGGTGTCAACGATCTTTTCGGCGCTCTGGTCGATCAGACTGTGTTCGTAAGCCTTGAGTTTGATGCGAATTCTTTGGTTTGCCATACTTGTTTTTCTTTCCTCTCTAAAAGTATTTGGTGGGCAGTACACAGAGCCGTGTGTTTCCCTTTTATTTTTTTCGCACAGCCTTTCGGCTGCGCTTTTGGGACGGCACGGGGTGTCCGCTATTTTTGCCCCGTCCGGAATGATCCGAACGTCGAACCGCTGCGAAATTACCCGGAATGGCTGCCGGCAACCTCCGCCAGACGGTTCTTGCGCCTCGGCATAGACATACCGATTGCGCGAACGTTGATATAATACAGGAATCATGCAAGATTGTCAAGGGTTTATGAAAATTTTACATAAGTTTTGAAAGTCGGCGCACTTTCCCGCCGTATTGGCGTTTTTTACCGTTCTTTTCTCCGCCCCTGCCGCTTCGTTTGCCCGTCGTGTGATATATCACCGATTCGGTGCAGACCGTGCAGATAATTCTATATAATAGGAAGAAAAAGAGCCCGTAGGCTCTTGCAGCAACCATGGGCGGGATGCTACGCTTCCTTTGCGGCTTTCCGTTCCAACGCCATCGCGTACGCCTGCTTTTTTGCGATGTGCAGCTTTTCTGCCGCGACGGCCGCGGCATCCTTGACGGACATCGTCTCGAGCAGCCGATCGAGCAGCGCGTCGGGATCGACCGAATCCGCCTCGTTCAGCGGCTTTGGAAGCACCGTGATCACACACTCGCCCTTCGGCTCCTCGGCAAACATTTTGATCAGTTCCGACAGGCTTCCGCGGTAAACCGACTCAAACTTCTTGGTCAGCTCACGCAGCACCGCCGCGCTGCAGTCGCCGAGACGCTCCTGCAGCTCCTGCAGCGTATCCTGCACGCGGTGCGGGCTTTCGTAAAGGATGCACAGGTGTTCCGTCTTTGCGATCGTATCGAGCATCTCGCGGCGCGGCTTGGTCTCTCGCGGCAGAAAGCCGAAAAAGCTGAACGGCTGCGGCGGAAGTCCCGACAGTACGGCCGCGGTCAGCACCGCCGATGCGCCGGGCAGCACCGTATACGGAAGATCGTTTTCGATGCAGGTTTGTACGAGGACCGCGCCCGGGTCGGAAACGCCCGGCATGCCCGCGTCGGACACATAGACGATCTCTTTCCCCTCGCGAAGCGCAGCGGCGACTTCAACGCTCCGCATCCGCTCATTGTGGGTATGGCAGCTGATCAGCGGCTTTTCGATTTCGAGATGCGACAAAAGCTGCGCCGTCCTGCGGGTGTCCTCGCAATAGACGGCGTCGGCAGCGCGCAGGGTTTCGATCACGCGCAGCGTAATGTCCCCGAGATTTCCGATCGG
>CADAQS010000094.1 GCA_902790115.1 uncultured Eubacteriales bacterium
AGGCTACAACTATGCACGTTTGCAGGAAAAAATGGGATGGCTGGACCTGGATCCGGCTTCGATCCGGCATATCCTGATCACACACCAGGATACGGATCATGTCGGCGCCCTGGAGCGGGACAGTGAGCTCCTGTTCAAAGATGCTATGGTGTATATCGGGGAGATCGAAAACCGGTACCTGACCGGCGAGGTCAGGAGGAAGGTGTTCCATGGGGCATATAAGCTGCCGATGGTGAAAACGGATAACCAAAAGACGCTTCTGAAAGACGGCGAAGTGTTTCAGATCGGAGATATCAAGATCGAATGTATCCTGGTTCCCGGACATACCTGGGGACACCTGATCTACCTGATCGATGACGAGTACCTTTTCACCGGAGATACGATCTGGTTCGGTGCGGACGGCGGCTACAGCTTCATCAGCACACTGGCGGAGGACAACAAGCTGGCGGTGCAGTCGCTTGAGAAGCTGGAGAAGAACCTCCGCGCGAGGAGGCAACCGATTAAGATCATTACCGGGCATACCGGCTGGACAGATGACCTGGACTTTGCGTTTCGTCACAGAGCAGAGATCTGCAAACCGTTCACGAAGAAATATACGTACCCTTCCGCTCCGTACGACGGATATATTGAGGACGATGATACGGAAGAGAGCGCGAGAAATGTACTTTTAAGAAAGGTGGGAAGCAAATGAAACCGGATTATAAAAACTGGGTACCGAAAAGCATGGTGTATGGGCTGGCAGGCGGGACACTTGCTGCATTTATCCTGTTTCTGCTGCTTGGCGCAGCAGGAATGATCCTTCAGGGAACGCCGAGGCTGGTCTGCGGGATCATTTTCGGGATCGGCACGCTCGTCCTGCTGTTTTTCACAGTATGGATGGGTGCGCTGCACAGGACGTTTGATTATAACGGAAAGCGGAAGCTGGCGAAGACGATCATCGAAGGAACAGCGAAATACGTAACGATACCGGATGGCGGAACTGGTCTGGACGTGGGCTGCGGCAGCGGTGCGCTGACCATCGCCTGCGCCAAGCGGAACCCGAATGCGTCCATGGTGGGCTGTGATATCTGGTCCGGTGCGTATAAGGCGGTCTTCACGAAGAAGCGCTGCGAGGATAACGCAAAAGCGGAGGGCGTCTCCAATGTCCGGTTTGAAGAGGGCAATGCGATCCACCTTCCCTTTGAAGATGAAAGCTTCGATGCCGTCACCAGCAACTATGTCTATCACAACATCAGCGGATATGACAAGCAGAAGCTCCTTCTGGAAACCCTGCGGGTACTGAAAAAGGGCGGTACCTTCGCGATCCACGACCTGATGAGCCAGGCGCGCTACGGCGATATGGAAGCCCTTGTGAAAAGGCTGAAAGCAGAGGGCTATGAAGAAGTTCGCCTGATTGATACTACAGACGGCACCTTTATGAGCAAAAAGGAAGTCGCATGGCTCGGCCTTGCGGGCTCTACGTTGCTTATTGGAAAGAAATGACATTATTATTGTAGAAACGTTGACATTTTTCCTTGCATATGTCAAACCGCATGCGATATACTCTGAAATTACGGACGCACATTGTTTCAAACATGAACATCGTTTCACCCGCGCTTTCGCCTCGCTGCTTCCCGCACTGCGGGCGCTCGGCTTTGCGCCGGTTAACAGCCGCGGCTGTTAACCTCGGGTTGCAGCATCGCGCGCTTGCAAGAGAAAAGAAAGAGCCATCCGGATGGATGGCTCTTTCTTTTGGCTCCCCACAGGAAGTTAAACTCGAACCTGTCAGCTCCTCTTGGAAGATTCTGTTTACTTCTTCCAGAGTGATTGTCTTGGAATCGTCTTTGAAGTTATATGTCAGCACGATTCTGTCGTCATAGACATAGACTGCATTTACAAAATAGTCGATGATTTGTTTTTGAAACTTTACACTTCGAATGTCGCCGTGTTTGAACCGCTCCATCCAGTGAACAACCATATCCCGCGTCAGATTTGGCTGCTGCATTTCCTCTTGTATAATCTGCGCCTCTAATTCAGCCTTTTCTGCTTCCAGTTCATCCATTCTGGCTTTTACCGTTTCATTGTAAAAACCCTTTTGAACTGCATCCAATAGATTGGAAATTGCGAGCTTGTTTTCCTCCAATCGCTTTCGCAGGGCGGGGAGGAGTTGATTTCCCTTTTCCTGTGCCGCAATGATCATATCTGCTGCGCGGTTGATACCGGCTTCGGAAAGTGCGTGAGCAACCGTATATTTGACTACGGCATATTCGATCGCATCCTTCCGGACAGCTTTCTTTTTGCAGCCTTTTCCGCGCTTTGCGTTCGAGCATTTGTAATAATGGTAGGTTTCGCCTGTTCCGCTCGTGCCGCTTTCACCTGCCATGAATGCGCCGCATCTTCCACAGTACAGCTTTGTCGTCAGCAGATAGTCCACATCTGATTTGAAACGGGCAGGGGCTTTCCGGCTGTGGGCAAAGCGCTTCTGTACTCGATCATACAATTCCGGAGATATAATCTGCGGCATACCGTCTGGGACAACAATATCCATGAATTGGTACTCGCCGGTGTACTTTCGATTGTGCAGCATAAAAACGATTACACTTGAGGTAAAATCTTTGCCGGCCTTGGATCGAATACCGCGCGCATTCAAGTCCTTGCAGATCCGTGTGGACGGTTCACCGTCCGCATAACGCCGGTAAACTTCTTGTACGACCTTCGCTTCGGTCGGTTCGATATGATACTTGCGGTCATTGCCGACAGAATAGCCGTAGGGGATCTGACTGCCGTTGAATTTGCATTTCAGCGCATTCTCAGTCATGCCGCGAATAACCTTTTCGGAAAGCTCGGCGGAATAAAACTCAGCATACCCTTCGAGCATGGCTTCCAGCAAAATGCCTTCCGGACGATCCGAAATATTCTCCTTCGCCGAAACGACACGAACACCATTCTTCTTCAGAATTGCCTTGTTGCGAGCGGAATCATAGCGGTTGCGTGCGAAGCGGTCGAGCTTCCAGACAATGACCACGTCGAACAGGTGTTTTGCGCTGTCCTTAATCATACGCTGAAAATCGGGACGGTCATCCGTTTTTGCAGAAAACGCGCGGTCGATATAATTCGCTACGACGTTGATACCCTGTCGATCGGCAAACTCCAAGCATTCACGAATCTGTCCCTCTATGGATTCCTCACGCTGATTGTCGGAGGAGTATCTTGCATAGATGACGCCGTTCATCCTTCTTTACCTCCCGAAAGTAAGGACAGTAAAGCATCCTTGAATTTTGCGTGCATGGCAGAGGACGGATCGAAGCACATTTCAATAAACTGCTTTAGCTCGGGATTGTCCGTTTGCGTCTGCGTATGGTATTCATACAGCTTTCCTTGTGGATAATCGGTGCGCCCGAACAGATAATCCAAAGACACATCAAAATAATCGGCATACTGGAGCAGCATTGCATAAGGCATTTCCGATACATTGTTCTCGTAGCGGAAGATGGCTGATTGTTGCGTATTCAGTATGGTGGCCACTTTTGCCTGCGAAAGCCCGGCGCCTTCCCGTAAGCTCTTAATCCGTTCTCCGACAATATCCATTTTCTATCTCTCCTTTGAGGACTGATTATATTGTAATCTAAATATAGTATATTGTCAATCATAATTTTGGATTTATTTCTTGTTCGCACGTCATATCGTCAATTCGTCCCACGATCTTTGCCCGTATCAGCGAGCCGCTGAACTGTTCAAAGACAACAAAGGACTTTGGGATTTTGGGCTTCCATTTCTTCTCGAACGATTCCGTGCCCCATTGTGCGCCGAAGTTGCAGACCGGGAACAAAACCCATTCCGTGTCGGGCTGACGGTTTGCATAGATGTAGCTCAGCACCGCTTCTGTTACTTCCCGCACCCGCTTGGAAAGATACTCTTCTTGCAGACGCTGCATCAGAACGGAAGGGAGGGTGACCTTCTCATTGGATAACGGTCCGGCATCGAGCGCAGCAGCGAGAATGTCATCGAAGCGTAGCGTCCACGCGCCCTTTGTGTTTGTCTGGAAGATCGGTACTTGAAACTGGCGCACTTTCTGTGCCCAACGCGTACCGAACCCTCGTGACAGCCCGTTAATCAGCGCGTGCGTCTCTTCGCTGAACAGTTCGTCCTCATCATTGCGAATCATTTTCACAAGGTGCCGGAAATGCCGAATCAGCCAACCGCTGCCGGACTTTGTAACAAGCTCCGGAAACTCATCATGCAATTCGGGAAAACAAACGCGCGGTTCCCGCTTTGACGCGGTGGAAAAGCTGCACCATGCAAGTAATGCACGGCGTGCATACTCGATTCGCGTATAGGGATCGCCGGATGCGATTTCGCCGGTTTCGGTATGGAACAGGTATCGCCTCGCAATCAGCGTCAGAATGCGTCCGAAGCCGATCATCTTTTTGAACATTCCGAAGTGAAACCCACTCATATAGCGATGATCCTGCGGATCGTCGCATTCATAGTCCGGGAAATGCAGGTATTGCATACATTCCTGCCATTCTGTCATCATCTTTGAAACGGCCTCCTTTCCGTCTTTTCTTCCGTGCAGCAAAGCGATTTCACCACGCCGGGATATACCTCCAAGGCAAACCTTCGCTTTCCGAGCACGATTGCTGCCATAACAGCTTCTTCCGACGTGAGGTTATCCGTCATATATTCCCGCATCTTGGAGGAAACAATTTCCCGACAATTCCGAAGGATTTGCGCCTGCGGATTGCGGGAATCCTTGCATCCGATCAGCATCCGTTTTTGCAGATCGGAATCCTTCCTGCGAATCAGATGATCGCTTGCTTCTTCGCTTCGATGCAGTCGTACAAGATCGACAAGCACATCACCTAAGATACGGAAGCCGCTGTTGCGGAAATCGCAGAACAAGTCCTCATATCGCTTCGCACCGACGCCGAGCAGGGGATAGAGCTGTTCGAGAAACAACGGTCGATCCTCTTTTGCCGTAAACTGCCACTGTTGGGATTGTACCAATTCCAATGCGGCACGGATATGCGCGCTGCTGAATGAGTTGACCGCTTCATATAGCTTGATCGGATCATACAGCTCTTCCTGCCCGCGGGAGGTTAGAATCCTCTGTATATCGGATAGATGTGAATAGTCCTTTGCACTGTAATACCGAATGCGACAGCGCGTCTGTGCCGTTTCGTATGCGGCAATCACTTCCTTCATACGAACAATCGCTTTCGGATCAATCTGTGCTTCCCAGCCCGGTTCCCGTGCGAAAGAAAACAATTCGGAATCGGTTGCCGGTTCCGGAAAATGCGGTGGTGTCTGTTCCTTCAGCATCCACGCGCAGTACGGCAACCGTTCAAGATTCGAGGTTACCCGTTTCCATTCCGGCTTATAAAAGAACTCAGTCAACGCTTCTTTCGGCGTGGGATCATACCAGTGTCGTTTTTCAAGGCGTTCCAGCTTATCCTTGTATTGCAGAAACAAGCTTTTCACATGGCTCTGATCGTTGAGACACACATCTAGATTCGGCTTGACGCCGGTTTTTGAGGAGTCGATCTCCAATCCTGTCAGGATTGCAAGCGTTTCCGTCTCTTCACGCCATTTTTGCTTCTGATCGGACGTTGCGTTTTCGTTATACGCGGCGATGCCGCGGCGGAGAGCCGCATTGCTGATCTGTCCGATCCGCTGCGAAAACGTATTTTTGACCGTCAAGAAACGCATCAGCCAGTCATTTGCATCCGCTTCCGTTCCTTGTGCTGCCGGGATATGCAGCACGGGCAGATCGTTGCTGTCCGGAATGTGCTTTAGGATTATCGGCTCTGCGATCGTCTTCACATAATCCCCGTCGTAATCCGCACCGCCCAACCGCTCCGGGATCAGTGAACGCGAATCGACCATTACCACATCACCGAGATGCGAAAGATACTTCTTCCGGTATTTCCCGATCTTCTTCAGCGGGAATGCCGTTACCTCCTCGTTTCGTGCGATATGCGGGCTGCGGAGCAGCAGATACTTTGACTGTTCCGGATAGTGGGAAAGCGGCGCATACATTGTTTTTTCCGACAGGAACTCCTTTGAAAGCGCTGTATACGCCTTGCCTTCGCCGGCAGATGTTTTTATGATCTCAGCAAGGAGCCGCATCAGATCGTCAGAAAGATAGCGGTTATCGCCGGTGACAAGCAGATGCCCCAAACTGTATTCCTGCCGAATATGCTCTGCACGCGCTGTAAGCGCCTTGGTAAACATCGGTTCTCCCATAAAACGTGGGTTTGCACGAATCAGCATAGCCCGCTGCCGCTGCGGTGACACAAGCGATAAATATTCATTATCCGCATCTTCGGATAGATACTCGCGCTGCCCGTCAGGAGCGGCAAGCAAATTGTAATAGGAGAGTTCGGTCTGCTTCGTCAGCCATGAACGCGGATCGTCGGCAGGGGAGTGAACCCAACCAAACGGCAAATCGCGCGGCCGGAACTCCTCGGCGGTTAACGAGAGCGTATTCAAAAACTGATAGTTCAGCTCTACCGTAGGCGTGGACTTTACCTTGTATTGCCCGGAGATATACAACGCGTGGCGGTAGGCACGGCAGCGTACAAAGTACTCCTTCCACGATACACCTGCTTCTTTCATCCACCCGAGCCCTTTGCACATGCTCTCAGTCAAAATAATCTCCACTTCATCGACCGGGTGACGTTCGCCCCACAGATCGACGATCTCGGTCACGCGCAGTTCGCGGAACAGCTTTTTGAAATCTACTTCATGCAGAACACCCTTGATATACGGCAGACGAATCTGAAACGAGTGATGGTCATGCACGGGATCAAGCCAATCTGCAACCTCTTTCGACAGCAGCCCTTCGCCGTCGTACTCCTTGACTTCGATGTTCATGTTCTGTTCAATTCGCGAATAGGTGCGAACAGGCAGATCGGTACCGTCGTCTTTCACGGTGATCGCTTGTACATTCCGAACAGCATAGGTCGGATTCGGAATGACTACTATATGCCGATCGGAAAGCAAGGATGGGTGCTCACGGCGTATCCCGCTGGTGAACATTAGCCCGTTATATGCATAAAGTTTGGCAAGTTTGCAGTTGCCGATGTGCATACCAAGCTGTATGCGTTCCGTTAATGGTTCGTACAGATCAGCGCGGATAAACGACAGCACACTGTCTTTACTCATGCTTGAAGAACGCTCAAAGGCAATGTAACGGTGCCATCCGCTCCCGAGATCCATTCTGAACCCTTCCGGGCGGAACAGACATTGCGCCGCATCCTGCAGTTCAATCGCTCAGTTTTCGGTATAGGAAACACCGAGCAGAAATTGCAACTGATCGAATAGCGCACATTCGTCCTGCTGTGTCATTTCCATATAATATGCATCCTGCGGGCGGTTACAATCGAACGAATACTCTCGCCCATCATGATACACTTCGCTTGCCGTAATCACATGGATTGCGGAGATTTTCGGAATCCAATACTTTCGCATTTCCGATATCCTTTCTGATCAATGCTTCCCAGCAAATATGCAATCAATATTATTCTAAAACAATATCTATCCAATAAAAAGGACTTGTGCATGAAAAATCTGAAAACATATTTTTTCACGTGCAATCGGCTGTTATGTTGACGGATTCAATATTAAATAAACTACTCCCACCATTTTGGCACCGCGGGGTGGTTTCGGAAAAGAAATCAGAAAGGAGGTGGTGCTTATCGGCACAAAAACGTATCGCACTGCTAGCAAGAAGAGAACACGATCGCTTCAGCCGCATGGCGGCAAATCACAAAACAATAGGAGGTATACAAATGAAGCGGACAAAGGACAATACCATCATCATCGGGATCGACCACGGCTACGGCAACATGAAAACCGCCAACCGCTGCTTTCCCACAGGAATCCTTACATACGATTCCGAACCGTTGTTTACCAGGAATCTCTTGGTATTTGAGAACAAGTATTATCTGATCGGCGAGGGTCACAAGGAGTTTCTCGGCAATAAAGTCTTGGATCAGGATTATTACATCCTGACGCTTGCCGCCATCGCAGAAGAGCTTTCCACGGAGAGGGTCACGGAAGCGGATGTGTTTATTGCGGCCGGTCTGCCACTGACATGGACATCCGGCGGGAAGGAGGCGTTTGTCGCTTATCTCACGAAGAATTCGGAAGTCGAATTCACCTATAACGGCAAGCACTATCATATCCGGATTGTCGGTGCGGCGGTCTATCCGCAAGGGTATGCCGCGGTTGCACCTGCGATTTCCAAGATGAACGGCATCAACCTGATCTGCGACATCGGCAACGGGACGATGAATCTTCTGTATATCGTCAACGGTCAGCCGCAGGCAGGGAAGATGTTCACCGAAAAGTATGGAACTTATCAATGCACGCTTATGGTGCGGGAGCAGTATCTCCAGAAGACGCAGCGGGAAATCCCGGACGCGATCATCGAGCAGGTGATCCGTACCGGAGACGCGGACATCGACGCATCGGATCTGAAATTGATCAAGTCAATCGTCAGGGCGTACACGGATGGGATCTTCCGAAGACTGCGGGAACACGGATATGATGAGAATACCATGCGGCTGATCGTGACCGGAGGCGGCGGGTGTCTGATCGAGCATTTTGCAACGATCACCAAAGCGATGCGAAAAGCGGGGCGGATCGTCCGGCAAGGCGATATCTGCGCCGCAGCCAAGGGTTATGAGCTGATGGCGGAAGCGGCAAAGTGACATGAAAGAATATCGTATCAATATCCGTTTCAATCCGGAGAATGAAAAGGACCGGATGATCGTTGCATATTTGAATGGGTTGCGCGAGACACAAAACGTCTCGCGCAATTCGTTTATTATCCAGGCGATCTATGAAAAGATCGTGGAGGGCGATCGAAACGCTGCACTTATCGAGCAGATACGCGCTGTATTGCAAGAGGAGCTTGCCTCCGCCAGCATTACCACAGGACCAGATGCGAGGGACGAACCGGAAACGGATTTTTCCTTTGAGGTCACAGAGGAGGACTTGGAGAAAAGCAAGGGATTATTGCGCTCCGGACTGGAGGTGTTCGGATGATGCCAAATCGAGCGGTTTTCGGTGCCGTTTCCGAAGGCGCGATCCGAACGCGGTGCCGAAACGGTGCCATGCAAAATGTGCGCCAAAGTTTCCGTTTACAATACATTTGGAATGGTATGCAAAGGTACAATCGGCAGATAAATGCGGCCTGCGGCGATGGGTATTCGGGCCCCGTTGTCGCAGACTCTTTTTCTGTCGCAGAGGTTAGCAAGCAGGACATTTGTGTTCCACGCAAATGTCGGGAAAGCCGCTGCGCCCTGCTCACTGGCTTTCTTCTTAGGTGGCTGCCCGCCCCCTAAAACCCCCGGGATAGCGACGCTGCTTCACTCTGCGACCGAACTTTACCCGAAGTTAAATACAGAAAAGGAGGAACCAAATGCAAAACAACAAACCGAAGCCACGCGATGAAACACACATTTCGCTGCGTGTAACAAAGAAACAACGGGAGAAGATTGACGCCGCCGCGAAAAGATGCGGCATTTTGCCAAGCGAGTACATTCGCCAAAGAGCGTTGGGCTATGCACCGAAACAGATGCTGCCCGACGCTTTCTTTGTATGCTGTGAACATCTCGACCGCTTGCTACACCCGCCATATTCCGCAACGGTAAACGCTGCGGCGTTGGAGGTAATCAATCAAATGAACGTGATTCTGCAAAGAGCGGTCAAAGGCCTTGATCGGGAGGACAAGAAATGGCAACGACCGGATTCTGGCCCGTAAGAGGCAATCTCAAGAAGGTGCTGGACTACGCCGATAACCCCGACAAGACGACCGATCGGAAATATCTGGATAACGATCTCTACGACGCTCTGCGCTATACCGAGAACGACGATAAGACCGATGAACGCAAATACGTTTCCGGGGTGAATTGTACTGCCGCAAACGCTTACCACGAAATGCTCCTTGTCAAGAAGAAATACGGTGAGCGCGGTAAAGTCGTTGCCTATCATGGGTATCAATCGTTCAAGACGGATGAGCTGACGCCGGAGCAATGTCATACGATCGGGATTGAGACGGCGAAGCGGATGTGGGGCAAGGACTATCAAGTCCTTGTCACCACACACCTCAATACGGATAATCTGCATAACCATTTTGTCGTCAATTCCGTATCGTTCCGGGATGGCAAGAAATTCCGCAACAGCATCGAGCAGCACTACGATCTGCGTGAGATCTCGGATGCAATCTGTAAGGAACATGGACTGTCCGTATTGGATAATACGGCGTTTTCCCGTGAGCAGTCCAAAGGCGCATACTGGCGCGAACAGCGCGGGCAGCCGACACACCGGACGCAACTGAAACAGGACGTCGAATACTGCCTCAAATACAGCACGGATTGGCCGACCTTCATACAGCAATTGGAAGCCAAGGGCTACACGTTTGACTACACCCGCTTTTCGGTCAAGGCGGAAAACTGGCAGCGCGGGATTCGCCTGAATCGGCTTGGCTTTACAGACGATGTAATGTACAAGCGTTGGGATCGGAACGAAGCGGATCCGGACTTCCGGTACAAGTACCAGAATCATAAGCCGCGCATCAGCGACAGCGCCGTGCTGATCACAACGGTCGTGGAAATGAAACACTATAAGCGGGCGAGAACGCCCTTGAACGTACTCTACCAACAGGACGAATACGAGCGCAAGCATCCGCCGAAGGAACCGCGTTCGGAGATCGACAAGTATCTGGATGGGCTGGTGTACGAGATGAACCACACGAACGACACGGTTACGATCCTCGTCGATGCGATCTTTGCGATCCTGATTGCCTTGATCGACCTTGCGAGCCATTATACCAGAGAGGTAATCCTGTCTGCCAATTTGCGGCACGAATTAAAGGATATAGCGCAGATCGAATCTGACAGACGGTTTCTGAAAGAGAACAAACTGCACACGCCGGACGATCTGGACAGAGACGTCGAGCAAACGGAAACGCAGATCGCAGCATTGGAAACCAAACGCGGCAAAGTACGCAATCAGATCCGGCACGAGACCGATCCGACCATACTTGCAGAGAACAAGGAACAGCGCGCGGGGATAACCGCAGAGATCACGGCGCTGCGGACCCGCGTCAAGCGCGTCAAACGCATTCGTAAGGACGCGTCGCGGTTCCTCGGACTGTTGAGAACGGAGCTGCAGCGTGAGTATGAGCGCAAGCATCCGGTGAAGGAACAGCAGCGTAGTAGAGCGCGTTCGCATGAACAGGAAAGATAATCGAATACAAGCAGGCAATTCGTTCGGCAGGGCATTCGCTCTGCTTTTTCTTTTGCCTGCGAATCGCACCGCTTCGGCGGGAATGGAACGAATATGAAAGAAAGGAGTGATGCTATGAAAAAGAAACAGGACGTCCCGTGGGAACGGCCTGATGAAAAGGCTATTCCTAATGGGAAGAAGCGAGGGAAAGAACAAACTGCGTGTCCGGTGGACGGGATTCCCGATTATGTCTTTGAATCGCTCGCCCGTTGTGCTTTGCCGATTATTCAGGCGTATTATGAAACTGAAGAAGGCAGAAAAGCATACGAGGAATGGAAAGCAAAGCGATAATTGACAGGAGATATAGCTTTATATTTTTGTTTTTGAACAGGGGCTTACAAAGCATATTCGCCTTGGTAAGAGGCCTTGCATATTCATCGCATAACGCGGATGTATTACAAAGAGCCTGCCTCTCTTTCGAGAAAGCAGGCTCTCCGCATCTCATTTGTTATGCGTCTGGCTCTTCGCTTCTTGTCATCTCAAACCGCATGACATCTATTCTTATTTCCGCTTTGCACTTTGGACAGTAGAGAGGGAACCGTAACAGCACAGTATTCTCATATACTTTAGTTCTTGTCTTGCCGCCGCAAATCGGGCAGCGTATCCAGCGTGAATCCTTTAGTCGTTCCATGTACTCCTCATTTCATTTTCAGAATTCGAGCGAATCGGGCGATCAGAATAACCGCAATCAGTATAATAATTATTGCGATCGCAACAAGCAGGGAGATCCACCATTGCGAAAGCGTCTGCTGTTCTTTCTGCTCCTGTTCCTGCTTGACCTTTTCCTCGTCTGTTATTTTCACAGGCTCGACAATCGTCATCCTCACATCTTGATATAAACTTTGTTTCTCTCCATTGACATCTTCAAAGGAAATTTCAATGCTGCCGTATGCCTCGCCGTATTTCTGCGAGCCGGACAGCGTGGTGACGAATACGGTCATCACCTTGTCCGCGCTTTCCTGCGGGGCAAGGTTGCCTAAAAACGCCGAGGAGGAGATCAAACCATCGCAATTCAGCGAGCAGCGAACGTTGAAGATCTGCGAAAACCCGGTGTTGTAGACGCAGACCGGCAAGGTAAAACTCTCGCCGCTTGTAATCGATTCCGGCAGCCGAACTTCATCGTAACCAAGCGAAGCTTTCTGCACAACAGTCAGTGGATAGTCCGTACCGTTTTCATAGGAACCGCTGTCGGCAGCGTCCTTGTAGGAGCAACTGAACCGGAAGGAATGCTTGCCCTCCATAGCGCTCGGCAGCGCGCGTAGATCGAAAGTCACGGTCGTCGATTCGCCTTTTTTGAGACTTTCGATCGTCTGATGGTCCTGAATCCCCGTGTACCGGATCGAATCATCCTCCGAAATGTACTGTACCACGACATTTTTCGCGTCGCGCGTGCCGGAGTTTTTTACGGTCAGCGTGACCGTAAACCCGTCGCCGCCGTTGACCACGTCACTGTATTCGCAATTAACGATTTCAATCTTCGGCTGCGTAACGTTGATCGTGTACTTGCCTTCCTCGGTGTATGCGCCGCCGTATTTATCCTCATAGGTGATCTGAACGGTCACGATCGCCGCGCCTTCCGTTGCTCCCGGCGCGATCGCGAGATCAAAGTCCGCGTCAAGTTCGCCTTTGATCGGAAGCGCATCAAAGAACTTTGCGTTCAGATCGCCGCTTAGAGTGATCGTGTCCGATTCCGGGATCAGCGATACGCGGATGTTCTTTGCGTCATAGTTTCCGACATTGCTCATGGAGACGGAAACAGATGCTCTTTCGCCGCCGGATACTTCGGTCGGCGTGATCATGCAGTTCTGGATCAGAATGACCGGTTTTCGGACCGCTGTCGGCCCACCGCCGCCACCGCCGGAGGACGGTGTTTTTCCTCCTGTGATCTGAACTTGCATGTTGAAGGTCTGCTCGGTCGGATCGCCTGCAGGCGTCTTGTACGTTACATGGAGCATGACGGTATAGGTGCCGTTGTAAAAGGTGCTCTTCAAAGGCGCATCGAACTGAACCAGATATGCGTCCATCCTTCCGGTTTTATTGTCCTTGCCCTGCGTGACGTCGTATGTCTTCTCATATACATCGAACTGCAGATTGGACGGTGCAAACGGTCCGTCGGACGGGAACTCCGGAACGACGCGAATTGTATTGCCCTGCGTCTTGCCGAGCAGCGGCATAATGAACTGCACCGAGCCATTTGCCTGAACCGGCATATACCCGCCCGCATAGCTCTTGTCCATGCCCGGATACTTCCAATAGGTGTCGATCTTCAGAGGATCGGACGATTCCTCAGTCGGTTCCGGCGTGGCAGGCGCAGCCGTCGGCTGCGCGGTCGGAGACGCTGTGGGCGCTGCTGTTGGGGATACTGTTGGCGATACAGTCGGTTGCTCACTCGGTGACGCAGTCGGTTGCTCACTCGGTGACGCAGTCGGTTGCACAGTCGACGACGCGGTCGGCTCCGCGGTCGGCTGCTCAGTGGGCGGCGCGGTCGGCGGCGTCGTTGGAGGTGCAGTCGGTTCCTCGCTCGGCGATGCGGACGGCTCCGTGCTCGGCGAAGAAGATGGCTCCGCCGAAGCGGTCGGTTCCGGTTCGTCTCCTTCCGCGATCGCAAGTACCGGCGTCAATATCAGTATCAATGCCAGAATCCATGCAAATACTCTCTGTTTCATACCGTTATCCTCAATTTCTGTGTTATAGCATTGTCATTACGCCTGCGTCCATTTCGCAGACCGTGTCGCAAAGGACTTCGATGTCCGCAATGTTGTGGCTCGCAAGCAAAATCGTACGCCCGTCGGTGGCAAGCGATTTGAACAGCTCGCGCATCTCGGCGACGCCGTTCTTATCGAGACCGTTCATCGGCTCGTCAAGGATCATGAGCGACGGATCCTCCATGATCGCCTGTGCAATGCCGAGTCGCTGCCGCATGCCGAGGGAATACTTGCCGACAGGTTTCGAGCTCATCGGGTCGAGCCCCACGCGGCGGATCGTGTCGGCGATCTGCTTTAGATTGATCTTGCGCTTCAGCGACGCCAGAATTTCAAGGTTTTTGAGCCCCGAAAGCTGCGGCAGAAACCCCGGTGTTTCAATGATCAGCCCGATGTCCTCGGGGAAATCGACGTCCTTGCCGATCTGCTTGCCGTTCACCAGCACCTTGCCGCTGGTCGGCTGCAAAAATCCGCAAATACACTTGAACATGACCGTCTTTCCGGAGCCGTTGTTGCCGA
>CADAQS010000095.1 GCA_902790115.1 uncultured Eubacteriales bacterium
AACGAGCCGTTCTCCGACGGCACGTCGATGCAGGAGAACAACACCTCCGGGTTCTGCTGCCGGCTCGTTACCGGAACGCATCATTTTTCCAAGCACAGCTACGGGCTTGCGATCGACGTGAATCCGGCGCTGAATCCGTACATCCGGCCGGACGGCAGCTTTGCGCCGGCCAACAGCGAACCGTACCTGGACCGCTCGACGATCCTGCCCGGCATGATCGACGAAAACGACCTCTGCTACAAGCTGTTTAAAAAGCACGGCTGGAAATGGGGCGGTCACTTCAAGGGCGAAACCGACTATCAGCATTTTTATAAGGTGATTTCATGAACGAACAGGTCATTTCTTTTCTGTCCCGGGACCTTCCGCACCGCATCGACATGATCGAAGCGATCCGACGCGGCAACGCCGAGGTGCTTGCCGTCACGGAACGGGCATGTCTTCTGAAAAACCGGCGCGGCGGCTCCTATCAGCTGGCATGCGACGATGCAGATTCCGGCGAAGCCGTATTGCAGCTTCTGAACGGTCCGATCCGCGTGATCGTCACGCACGAAGAAGCGTCGCACGCGGCGGTGCTTCGCGCACACCCGACGTACGTCTGCCATGCGCCGTGCCATCAGGCATACTATCCGAGTAAAGAACCGCATACGGTTCCTGCGACCTGCACGATCGCTCCGTATCCGAAGGAGCGCATTGACGACGTGATGGAGCACTACCACACGGTCAGCGACCCGTCCTACATCCTCAGCCGCATTGCGCACGGCGACCTGTTTGCCGGTTACCACGAGGGCGAGCTTTGCGGCTTCATCGGTCTGCACGACGACGGCTCGATGGGCATGCTCGAAGTGTTTCCCGCGTTCCGGCGGCTGCACATCGGCACCGCGCTCGAACAGAGTCTGATCAACCTTTGCCTCTCCCGCGGATGGACGCCGTACTGTCACATTTTCGAGGGCAACGAGCCGTCGATCAACCTGCAGAAGCGTCTCGGCCTGATCGTCACGCCCGACTGCGGCATCGCGTGGATGCACGAACCGCGGGAGTGAAGCATATTTTGAGATAAACAAAGATCCATCGGAAAAACCGATGGATCTTTTTCTGCAAAAACATGCGCTAATCGTTTTTATGCGATTCCTTCCAGTCCTTGATCTGCTGCAGCCGCTCCTTGAACCGTCCCTCGAGTCCCTGTTCGGTCGGACGGTAGTACTCCCTGCCGAGCAGGGAATCCGGCAGGCACTGCATCGTCGTCAGCTTGTCCTCATAATCGTGCGCGTACTGATAGCCCTTGTTGTAGCCGAGCTCCTTCATCAGCTTGGTCGGCGCATTCCGGATCACAAGCGGAACCGGCTCCGCAAGCATCTTCTGCGCGTCCTCCCGCGCGAGCATATATGCGACGTCCATCGCGTTCGACTTCGGCGCAAGGGACAGGTATGTAACCGCCTGCGTCAGATGCACGCTGCACTCGGGCATGCCGATGTAATGACACGCCTGATAGGCCGCAACGCAGATCTCAAGCGCGCGCGGATCGGCAAGACCGACGTCCTCGCTCGCAAACCGCACGATGCGCCGCGCGATATACAGTGGATCCTCGCCCGCCTCCAGCATCCGCGCAAGCCAGTAGATCGCCGCATCCGGATCGGAATTGCGCATGGATTTGTGCAGTGCAGAGATCAGGTTGTAATGTTCCTCGCCGCCCTTATCGTACAGAAGCGACTTTTTGGAGATGCTCTGCTCAACGCTCTCCTTGGTCACGGTGACCGTATCGCCGTCCATGTCGCCGTTCAGCACGACCATCTCCAACGTGGACAGTGCGGTGCGCGCATCGCCGTTGGCAAAGCCCGCGATGACTTCGATCAGCTCGTGCGGGAAGTTGACCTTGAGCGTGCCGAAGCCGCGCGGATCGTGCAGCGCACGTTCGAGCAGTTCACACAGGTCCGCCGAAGAGAGGGCCTGCAGGACAAACACTTTGCAGCGCGACAGCAATGCGCCGTTGACCTCGAACGACGGGTTTTCGGTCGTCGCGCCGATCAGAATAATGCTGCCCTTTTCCACAAAAGGCAGAAACGCATCCTGCTGCGCTTTGTTGAAACGATGGATCTCGTCGACAAACAGAATCGTCTTTTCGCCGAAGCGAAGGTTCTCCTCCGCCTTCTGCATAACCTGCTTGATCTCGCGGATGCCGCTCGTAACCGCCGAAAAGTCGATAAACCGGGCGCGCGTGGAATGCGCGATGATCCGCGCAAGCGTCGTCTTCCCGACGCCCGGCGGTCCCCAAAAGATCATCGACGACACGCGGTCGTTCTCGATCAGCCGGCGCAGAATCTTGCCCTCCCCGACCAGATGCTTCTGCCCGACAAATTCATCGAGTGTCATCGGCCGCAGCCGCGCCGCCAAAGGCTGACCGGTATCGGTTGTAAAAAAAGTTCCCTGTTCCATAATAGAGCTTATGTCGGCAAAACCGCCGATCAGAATTTACCGCTGTGCCCGCCGTGCGATATTCCCGAAGACGAGAAGTGGCTTCCGCCGCCTCCGCCGCCGTGTCCGCTGCGTCCGCTGTCGGTCTGCCGCGGCGTCTTGGTCACGTTCGCGTACAGGTACAGATCCTGCTGCTCGGTCAGCTGCATCGAATTCTTGCGCATATAGCCGGACGCCGCCGTTTTGCTGTAAACCGACTTAAGCTGCTTTTTGAGCGAGAACGCAACGATCAGTCCGACGACGCCGCCGATCAGCAGACTGAAGAACGCGCGCCCGCCCGAAAGAACCTGCGGCGTGCGCGGCGTATAATTGCCGCCCGGATTGAAATGCTCCCGCTGATAGGCGTCGATCTTCTGATAGGCTTCCGCCGCAAACGCATTGACCGCCTGCATCGGATCGCCCGCACTGAGGCTGTTCGCCACGGTCTGCTGCAGGCTGTTCAGATCGTCCTCGGTAAAATACTGTGCAGCGCTGCCGCCTGTGATCGCATAGCAGATGGAGGCCGCTCGGTCGACGAGCATGACGACCCGGTCGCTGTACCGGTCATGCCGGTATGCGCCGCTGCCGTAGACATCGTCGATATATTTCTCCGCGGTCTTGCCGTCCAGCGACTGCACGGTCATGAACACGATGTCGCAGGACGCAACATGGCTGTGGCTTTCCAGCGTGCGCACAGCCAACGCCGCCTGATCCGGCGTCAGAAAGCCGCCGAGATCCGAAAGATACAGCACCTCTCTGCGGTCGACGCCTTTCAGAACGGTTTCGCACCGGGATGCGAACGTCGAAAACGCGTCGTAATACTGTCCGTTCGAAAGGTACGGCAGAAAAGCGTCCTCGATGCCGTTCAGCGTGTAATCGTCGAACCAGTCCTGTGCCGCGCCAGCGGTGCTGGTCGCCCAGTCGCGTTCCTCCATGCAGACCAGAAGCAGAATGCCGTCGTGCAGTTCGCCCTGTCCGAAGCCGTTCTGATCATAGAAATCATCGGCATACTCGGTCGCCGTCTTATAGCCGAGCGAGCGCGGAATCAGCACCGCGACGTCGCATTTCTGCTCCGCGCTGATGCGCTCGAGCTCCGCAAGCAGCAGAGCCTCCTCGCTGTCGGTCAGAATATCGCCCTCGTCCACGAGCAGCGGCTGCTGTCGTTCGGTCGGAAGGTCGGAAATGTCCGCAAATGCCAGAACCGGCGCCAGAAGGACCAGAAGGGAAAGCAGGATTGCGATCGTTTTTTTCATCATGCCCACCTCCCTCAGAACAGGAACGCAAACAGCGTCATCAGAAGATAAACGCCTGCCGCAGTGCCGAGACCGGTCAGCAGCAGCCACCGCGTAAACGCGCCGCCGTCCATCGGCAGGTCGCCGACGAACTTTCCGGTCTGTCCGTTCATCGCAAACGTGTATTTCTTGCCGCGCCAGGTCGTATTCAGCAGCCAGACCGGGAACAGCGCGTATTTCGAGGTGCTTTCCAGCGTCTTAATGTTGCTGCTCTCCGGCGTGACGGACACATAGCCGGCCGAAACGGTGCTCCGGATTGCGTTTTCGGTGCTGACCCGCAGCCGCTCGTTTGCGCGCGGGATGCTCTCGTCGGCCGAAACGTCGTACCGGTCCGCAAAATAGCCCGAAAGGTATGCGGTCTGGAAGTCGACCGCCTCCCGCATGTTGAACGGCTCCAGCGATTCCATCAGCGTGTCGTCCATCTTTTTGGATCCGTCGACCGGGATGTTCGAAAACCCGAGCGTGCCGCCGCGCAGAATCGAGTAGTGGCTCGTTTCGGTGTAATTGTACTTCAGATCCGACCATGCGCGTGTCTTGGTGCCGTGGTAGCGCACCGTTGCATCGACATCGGCGTCGAACAGCCAGAACGGCACGTAGACGCCCTTGATCTCGTCGATATGGTTTTCGCTGCGGAACACCTTCGGCAAGAGCTTTTTGCCGGTCAGATGCTTTTCAAACGCCGCCTTGGCCGCCGCTTTATCGAGTTTGAACGGGATCACAAGATTCGGCCGCAGATCGCCCGCGAACTGCTGCTTCATGATGACAGGATTGCCGCAGAACGGGCAGGCGCTCGCTGCGAGTGTTTCGTCGCCGAGAACCTCGCCGCCGCAGGACTGACAGCTGTACACCCGGATGCCGTCCTGCTCGCCGAACTTCCATTCGCTGCCGGTCGGCGCTTCGACTTCGGGCTCCTTCGCTTCCGCCTTTTTCAGCGCCTCGTCATACGCCTTCAGCGTTTCCATATCGAATTCCGAGTCGCAGTAGTCGCACTTCATCTTCTGCAGTGCGCTGTTGAAGACCAAGCCCGCGCCGCAGCACGGACATTTGTATTCCATCAAGTCTGCCATGCCGTTCCTCCTTTGGGGAAGTGGTGCTCCGTAAAACACCCGATACATTATTAGTATAGCGGAAACTGTGCATAAATGCAAGATACCGGTCCCGAAACCCGCGGGAATCCGGCAATTTCATGCGGTTTTGCAAAAGCTGATCAGACTGCCGGAAAGGATGGCAGAAGATGAGTTTTGTCAAGGGGGTTTTAAACAATTTAGCGTAATATCTAATAATACAGATAATACATAGGCGCGATTGTGAATTGTATCGTTCTCAAACGCGCCTTTTATACTATAATATTGATATCTATTATGTCAGATACATCCATTTGGGATTATTTCAGTTTATGCCCTTTCAGTGGGGAAAACTAAATTCGCCATCAACTATTTGATACTTAATATGATGTTGATCAAAAACCTTACTGCCAACATCAAATTTAGTAGATTGACCAAGATAAAAAGTCTCATCCTTGGATACTTGGGGAAGATCATTTCTTTCCTTTATTTCGTAGTTATCAAGCTCAGGATCTCGAAGAATCTCAAGAATGAGCTGTTTATCTCTATGTTTATAGTCCTTGTAATCAATAACAAGACAATGCACAAACTCATAGTTTAGATACATAGGAGCATAGTACTCCCCAAGTCTCTCCTCTTTATATTTACTATAGTAGTATTCCGTAGAACTATATAATAGAATAGGTTCAGTTAACTCAATTGTTTCCATAAGTGTGTTCAGGTTCATGATAATCGGGATTGATTTTGTTTTGCTGTTATACTTCACAGATTCATCTTCTATAATAATTTTAATCCATTTCTCATCAGTTTTCTCATTCGATTCGTCTTCAAAATAAGACTTCAAATAATCTACATAGTAACACTTAACGTTGCGAATATTACCTCCAATATTCTTTAGAGACCAAGCATAATCCAAATTATCAGCTGTGGTCACTTTCTCATAAGAGGCAACAAAGTAAGGCGCCGCTTCGCTTTCTTGGTTTTGATTTGAAATACAGCTCAATACTCCTTGAAAAACACCAATAAAAAGTGTAATTACAATGCCAATGATTGTTACAATAAGAGTAACTTTAGACACCAATGATTTCCGTGTTTTCTTTTCCGTCATTATTCCGTTGCTCCTCGCTATAATTTCTAACATAATTATAGACGCATGAAGAGCAGAGGTAATCCATCAAGGTGATAAATATATTATTTTATCAGTTAATCTGTCGAATCATGATACAAGAATTTTGTCCACAAACGCAAGGATCATTTCGTCGGTCAGGAATGAGAAATCGGTGTACCTTTTCGCAAGCGTCAAGAACCGCTCCGCACGGTCGGTGTCTTCCGTAAAGGCGTCGGCTTTTACCTGATCGGAAGCTACTGTTTCCTTCAGCGCTTTCTGCTCCGCTTCGTATGCTTCCGCCATCTGCTGATACCGTTCCAACGGAATTCGATCAAGTGCGTAATCCTCGTACAGTTTCATGATCAGCCGATCCAACTCTGCAATCCTTTTCTGTGACTTGCCGATCTTCCGCTGCAGTTCCTTCGCATCCGCTTTGTTCTGTATCTCGGACTGCTCTCTGACACGCCGGATAAACCGTTCCTCGTCGAACGTCGCATACCGAACCACCTCTCGAATCGTGTTCAAGAGCAGCAGCCGTATCGCCTTTGACGTAATGGAATGCGAGGAGCAAGTCTTGTCAGATCGGTATTTCGTGAGTTCGTAGGTAGAGCAGCAGTAACCGTCAATCGGGTACAATCCCGTTACGGGATCAGGCAGGATGTGTAACTGCTTTGCCTTTGAGCCCCGCTTGTGGTTATACATCTTCTTGCCACAGTCCGCGCAGAACACCAATCCGGTCAAGACGTTTGCTTTGCCGGTTGTGTCCGTGCGCCGTACCGTTTTTCTTGCGCTCTGTACGGCGTCAAACGTTTCTTGATCAATGATTGCTTCATGGGTATTCTCAATGATCTGCCATTCGGAGGGGTCGGTTCGGACTCGCTTATGCGTTTTGTACGATTCGCTGGTTGATCGTCCGTTGACCGTATGACCGATGTATTCCGCATGGGAAAGAATCTCGGCAACCGTCCGGCAGTTCCAGTCATACGGACGCTCATGCACCCATGTGTTCCCGCTGTTCCAAATGCCGTGTGTTGACATATAGTATGATGGCTTTTCCACTTTGCGCGCGCTTAAAGATTTAGCGATCTCGACAACGCCGATCCCTTTTGCCGCAAGTGAAAAGATTTCTCTGACAATCGCTGCCGCTTCCTCATCCACGATCCAATGGTGTCGATCGGCGGGATCCTTTCGGTATCCGTAACAGGGGATGGAAGCATATGGCATACCGGCATTGCCGCGGGCTTTATATGCTTGCTTTTGCTTGTGTGAGCAATCGCGCAGATAGAA
>CADAQS010000096.1 GCA_902790115.1 uncultured Eubacteriales bacterium
CAGCATCATCGATCGCAATATCGGGTATTAGTCTGTATACAAGGATCTGGATGGCATGCGCGGATGAAAAAAACGCCTGTTCCTTTCGGAACAGGCGTTTTGCTGTTATGGTCAGATCAGATTCTTGCCGCTCTCGGCGCCGAACAGATGCATCAGGTTCGGATTGAACGTGAAGTTGACTTCCTCACCATACTCGAAACCTTTGCGGTGCTCGGCCGGCAGATCGACGGTCTGCAGCACGAGAACAACGTCGCGGTCACAGGCGGTCACATGCAGATGGATCGAGGAACCCATCATTTCGGATACGTCAACTTTCGCTTTGATGTGCGGCTCGGCCGTATCGCGCGAGCAGAGCGAGATGTGCTCCGGACGGATGCCGAGGCGCACCGGCTGCGGTTCGACGTGATTGGCTTCGAACTCGGCCTGCTTTTCGGCCGTAAACGGAATCTCCACACCGTTGACTACAACGCTGTAGCGGCCGTTGTCCTTGCGGAGCTCTGCGTCAAAGAAGTTCATCTGCGGCGAGCCGATGAAGCCTGCGACAAACAGGTTCGCCGGATGATCGAACACCTCCTGCGGCGTCCCGATCTGCTGGATGAAACCGTCCTTCATGATGACGATGCGATCGCCGAGCGTCATAGCTTCGGTCTGATCGTGGGTAACATAGATAAACGTGGTGTTGATTCTGTGGCGCAGCTTGATGATTTCCGCGCGCATCTCGTTACGAAGCTTTGCATCGAGGTTGCTGAGCGGTTCGTCCATCAGCATGACCTTCGGTTCACGCACGATGGCACGACCGATGGCCACACGCTGTCTCTGACCGCCGGAAAGGGCCTTGGGCTTACGGTTCAAATATTCGGTGATGCCGAGGATTTCAGCGGCTTCTCTGACCTTCTGATCGATTTCCTTCTTCGGGGTCTTGCGGAGCTTCAGCGCGAACGCCATGTTCTCGTACACCGACATGTGCGGATAGAGGGCGTAGTTCTGGAAGACCATCGCGATATCGCGGTCTTTGGGCGCGACGTCGTTCATGAGCTTGCCGTCGATGTACAGCTCGCCGCCGGAGATTTCCTCCAAGCCGGCGACCATACGCAGGGTGGTGGATTTACCGCAGCCGGACGGACCGACGAAAACGATAAATTCCTTGTCCGCGATCTCGAGATTGAAATCGTCGACCGCCGTGACCTTGTTGTCGTAGACCTTCTTAATGTTCTTGAGTGACAGACTTGCCATACTGCTTTTGACTTTAACGGTCCCGGACTTCTCCAACGAACCGCCTCACACGCCGCGCAAAAGTCGGTCGTGCATTGCGACAGGTCTCCACACTGCCGCACCCTAAGCCGAAGGGATGAGTTTCCTCCTTTTTATGCAGCTTTTCCCGCTCCATAATGTGGAGTGGAGCGGTTCCGGCCGATTGACAAAGTGCAGTCCCAAAGTAAGACATTTATATTATACGGAGATGGGTAACTTGTGTCAAGAAAATCTTACAAAGTGCGTTCAGAGCGAGGAAACGTACTGCACAAACGGCGCGTCGATGCACGCAACCGCGGCTTTTGCCGACGATTCATCGGGAAATAAACCGAACACCGACGAGCCGCTGCCGCTCATCTGTGCGGCAAGCGCGCCGGCCTTTAACAGCTGTTCCTTCAGCACGCCGATCTCGGGCACGAGCGCGATCGCGGGCGGCTCCAGCACGTTTTGCATCGCGGCGGCAAGCGCATTCAGATCCCCTTTTCCGAGCGCCGCCATCGCGCGGAACGTATCGACGCGCGGACGGGGCAGGGGAAGCGCGCGAAACAGCGCGCCGGTCGAAACGCCGCGCTCGGGTTTGCATAGCACAAAGTGCAGCTTCGTCCCGCAGGCAAACGGCGTCAGGATTTCGCCGACGCCTTCGCAGCGGCAGGTTCCGCCGACGAGGCAGAACGGCACGTCCGCGCCGACCTGCAGCGCAATCCGGCGCAAGGCGGCGTCGTCGCACATCCGGTGCAGCCGCTGCAGCGCACGCAAAACGGCAGCCGCGTCGGCACTGCCGCCGCCGAGCCCCGCTTCGGCCGGGATGCGCTTTTCGCAGCGGATGCGCGCTCCGCAGCCGGTTTCCTGCCGGTACAGTTCGGCGGCGCGGAACATTGTATTGTCGGGCGGCAGGACCATGCCGGTCGCGGTGACCTCGACGGTGCGCGATTTTTCGACATACACGCGGTCGAACAGGCTGACCGTCTGCATGATCGTGTCGATCGCATGGTAGCCGTCCTGTCGCTTGTAAAGAATGCCGAGCGTCAGATTCAGTTTGGCAAACGCCAGTTCTTCGATAATATTCATACAAAAATTATAGCATCGGATAGGAGCCTCTGCAACAAAAAATCCTTTGATTCGCACGGCGACTGTGCTATAATGAACTCCAGGATGTTTACAAGGAGCGGAGCTATGCGTTTGTGTCCGTTGTGCAGCGGGTCGTCGGGGAATTCCACCTACATTGAGGCGGGAAACGTGCGCCTTTTGATCGACGCCGGGCTGTCGTGCAAGCGAATTACGGAACTGCTGCGTACAATCGGCGCGGACCCGGCGCAGCTCAGCGCAATCCTTGTGACCCATGAACACATCGATCACATCCGCGGGATCAATATTCTGTCGAAAAAGTACCGGATTCCGGTTTATGCGAACGCAGAGTGCTGGCAGCAGATGCGGGGACAGCTCAAAGACGTCACGCCCGGGAATGTCTGCGTGTTCGAGAGCGACCGCGTGTTCTATATCGATTCGGTCGCGATCCTGCCGTTTTCATCCTATCACGATTCGGTGCACGCGGTCGGGTTCACGGTCGCGCACAAGGGACATAAGGCGGCGGTCTGCACCGACATCGGTCATGTGGATAAGCGCATCATCGAGCTGCTGTCCGACTGCGAGCTTGTGCTGCTCGAAGCAAACCACGACGTAGACATGCTGATGGCGGGCAGCTACCCGTACCTTCTGAAAAAGCGGATCCTGTCCGGCACCGGACACCTGTGCAACGAGGACTGCGGCAAGGCGCTCGTCGAGCTGTATCACCGCGGCGTCAAGAGCGCGATCCTGGGGCATCTTTCCGCCGAGAACAACTATCCCGAGCTTGCGCTGATCACGGTGCACGCCGCGCTCGAAGCCGCGGGCATCGGGGACGAGATGCAGATCGCGCTGGCCAAGCGCGACGAACCGACGGGGGTGTTTGAGCTGGCATGACGGTCAAGATCTGCTGTGTGGGAAAACTGAAGGAATTATTCTTCGTCGATGCGTGCGCCGAGTTTGTGAAGCGGCTTTCGCGCTACTGCACCGTGAAGATCTGTGAGGTCGCGGACGAAAAGGCGCCCGAAACGCTCTCGCCGGCGGAGGAGGAACAGGTCAGGCAGCGGGAGGGCGAGCGGCTGCTTTCCGCGATCGATCCGAAGGACACCGTGATCGCGCTGGCGATCGGCGGCAGGCGGTATACCTCCGAAGCGTTTGCGGCACATCTCGAAACGCTCGAGGACCGCGGCGCGCGCACGCTTGCGTTTGTAATCGGCGGCAGCCTCGGACTTTCGCAAAAGGTGCTTGCCCGCGCGGACGAAACGCTTTCGCTTTCGGACATGACCTTTCCGCACCGGATCGCGCGGCTTGTTCTTCTCGAACAGATCTACCGCGCGTACAAGATCCGGCGCAAGGAAGCGTATCACAAATAGCCAAAAAACAAAAACAATGCAGGAGAATCCATCCTGCATTGTTTGTTCTTATGGAATCACTCGATGCCGGCGACGGCGTCGGCGATCGATTTCTGCGCTTCGGCGCTGTACTTGTCCACCTGTGCACGGCTCTTGGCGTTGTGCGTTAAGCAACCCGCGCCGCCGATGCAGCCGCCCGCGCAGGCCATGCCCTCGACGAAGTTCGCGTCAAGCACGTTGCGGTTCTTCTTCAAAAGCGCGATGCGGCACTCCTCAATTCCGTCGCAGGTGACCGGGCGCAGATCGAAGTCGATTCCCTGCTCCTTCAGACCCTCCGCGACCGCGTCGGACAGGCCGCCGCAGCGAGCGAAGATTCGTCCAAAGTATGACGCGCCGTCGAGTGGGCTTTCTTCGAGCACCGTGATGTCGACGTCGCGGCTGTCGAACAGCGCCTGCAGCTCTTCAAATGTCAGGACCGCATCGACGTACGGCTTGACCGTATCGAGCTGAATCTCGGCCTTTTTTGCGGTGCAGGGCCCGATAAAGACGACTTTGACGTCCGGACGGCGGTCCTTGATGAACTTTGCAATCGTCGCCATCGGTGAAAGCGAATCGGAGATGAACGGATCGAGCTTCGGAAATGCCGTTCGGATATAGGACACAAACGCCGGGCAGCAGGAACTGGTCAAAAATCCGCGTTCGGCGAGCTCGCGCGATTCGGCCTGCGCGACCATATCCGCACCGAGCGCAGCTTCCATGACGGTAGAAAAGCCGAGCTCCTTGAGACCGGTCACGACCTGACCGAGCTTAGCATAGGTGAATTGTGCTGAGATCGCGGGTGCGACGACGGCATAAACCTTCTGTCCGCCGTTGGCGGCTTCCTTCAGCATCCGGACGACGTTCAGTATGTAGGACTTGTCGGAGATTGCGCCGAACGGGCACTGGTAGACGCACGCGCCGCACGAAATACACTTTTCGTGATCGATCGACGCCGCGTTGTCCTCGTTGATCGAGATCGCCTTGATCTTACATGCGACCTGACACGGGCGTTTGCGATTGATAATTGCGGTGTAGGGGCAGACCGAGGCGCACTGTCCGCACTCGACACACTTGGTCTTGTCGATGAATGCGACGTGGTTATGGTCGAACGTGATCGCGCCGCGCGGACAGACCTCCTCGCAGCGGTGCGCGAGGCAGCCGCGGCAAGAGGACGTGACTTCGTATCCGGCCGCGGGACACTCGTCACAGGCGATATCGATGACCTGAATGATGCTCGGCTGCTCGAGATCCTTGCCCATTGCGAGCTTGACGCGCTCGGCGAGGATCGCGCGTTCCTTATAGACACAGCAGCGCATGGTCGGGACTTTGCCAGGGACGATCGTTTTCGGAATATCCAGTACATGATCGAGCAGAGTGCCTTCCCATTCCAGACGGGCGACTTTACGCAGTACCTTGTACTTGAGGTACTGGATCTTGGTGTCAAACTTGCGTTCCGATTTCGGCGGCATATTCGTTCCTCCTTAAAAATAACTGACCTTGATTCGTTTTCCCATCTGCTTGAGCGCATCCGACAGCTCATCGACCAACCGCATTTTGATATGGAAATTAATCGGAAGATTGGGATCCTGATGAGCCGGGTTTACTGCACGGCCTACAAAAAAGTTGATATCGGTCGCCTCTTCAAACAGCAGACGGCAGATCATCGATGCGCCGTCATGTCCGTAGCTCCAGGTCTCATAGAGCGTGTTTTCACCAAGAAAATCCTGCGCATACTGCACGACGCGGCTCATAGTAATCACACCCTCGGTCACCAGATCGACGCCGTCCATCTCCGAGGTGGGCGGGATGTCGTCGATCGTCGTGTCGGACGATGGGCGGATCGGAACGCGCAGATGCTTTGAAGCGATCAAGGCGGTCGTTCCGCCGCAGATGATGTGTTTGCCTTCCTTGGAAAAGAACAGATTCATCATACGCTCGGCATCGTCGCGATCGCGCGGCGGGCCGAACAGGATGTTCATCGGAACGCGCTTTTTGATCGCAATCACGCATGCGGTCGCGTCATCGCGTGGTTCTCCGGCATAGAGCTTCCAGCACTCGTCGATGAGCATTGTGGACAGCGTCTTTGCGGTGTAGCCGGCAATGGAGACCGTCTCCATAAAATCGATGATGTCCTCGCGCTTCCAGTTCATATTGTAGGATTCGTCTGCACTTGCGTACGGACAGCCGTCCGACATCGCGATGAACAAATCGCCCTCCTGCAGACGGATGCGGGAGCGTAGGATTTTCTTGCTGCCGATGTCCATCTCGTTCGTGGGATAATCGTAGTTCTTCCCCTCACGCAGCAGGATCAGCTTCGGGTTATCATACTGGATCACATCGGCATACGCGTTTTCCAGCAGGTGGATGATCGTGAACGTGGAATATGCAACGCCGTGTTTGGAATCCACCGGGAGCGTAGCGGCAATCGTATGCACGCAGTCCTCAATCGAAAGGCCTTCGACCATCATCGTGGAGATGATCTTTGCGGTCAGCGTCGAAAGTATACTTGCCTTGACGCCGCTGCCGAGTCCGTCTGCGAGAACGACCACGGTGGAATGCTCATCCGAAACGACGTCCACGTGATCACCGCAAAGCTGTTCGCCTGCATGCAGAATGCTTTTATAGCCGATATCGGCGCAAAGATCATTCATCGCTGATGGACTCCTTCAGTTTCGACAGTGCGATCTTGGTCTCCGCCGCGGTTTCGCCGAGCAACGATGCGATCTCTTGAACGATTCGCATCTGTTTTTCAACGACTCTGTCGGCAACTTCTACGGTCTTTCGAGAGATCTCTTCCTTGCGCTCACGTTCGGTTTCTTCCTGCGTGACATCGCGCATCAGGCAGATCAGAAGATGGCTCTCACGGTCCTGAACAATGGTTTGTTCGACATAGCACTTATACTCGGCAAGGTAGGTCCGCTGATTGTAGATCCCGCGGCCGGTACGGCAAACTTCCATGAAAGGCAGCGGATCCAGAATCCGGATGACCTGATCGCCCAGAACATCCTCGGCGGAAACGAGATGCATCATCCGCAGCGCGGCGTGATTGATCTGTTGTACTTCGAACGCATCGTTCAGTACCACGATCGCGTTCGGGGTATTCTTGGCGATCGTATCGGAAAACCGTTCTGCGCGGTCCTTCAAAAACGGCAGACACATCGATATTTCCGCCTTGCCCTGACAGACCGCGATCGCCTTTTCGCGGCAGGTGTTGTAACCGCAGGAACCGCAGTTCAGTTCGAGCGCGGGCGAATACTTGCCCATTTCACGCAGCGCGGCTCGGATCTCTGATTCGGACGGCATCACGGAATGCCGGTCGATCGGAGAAAAGGACTTCCGGAGCTCAATCGAATCGGGCTGCTCCACGGAGAAATCCTTCGTGCCGGTATAACTGCTGACGGAGATGTAATCGGAAACCGGACTGCGACTGTGGTATTTTTCCATGACCGGTCCGC
>CADAQS010000097.1 GCA_902790115.1 uncultured Eubacteriales bacterium
TTCCGCTTCGATCTTTCGCTCCTCCAGAACCGTCTGAAACATTCTTCCGACCATTCCGGTTGCGCCGACGATCGCGATACGCAATGGATTCATGAAACTCCTCGCTCTCCTGTTCGATAGATTAAGTTATTTTATCATCTTACGGTTCCGTTGTCAAATTCTGACCGGGTTCCGGAACCCATGAGGATACGCCTGTTTCGATCTGTGCAAGTGCAATCGCGATTCCCTCCGCGAGATACGGAACCGAATGCAGCGCCTGTTCGAGCGTATTGGCGTTATGTCCGACCTCGACCAACAGGCATCCGGGTGCGATATGCTGATTGTATCGGCCGGTTTTGATGCGAATCGGACGCGTGAAATGATCTGCAATGACATTCAGGTATTCCGTCGCATTTTTCGCGATCGCATAATTCCGTTCAAAAAACGGTTTGTCCGCATATTTGACGCCTTGTCCGACGACAAACATGATTCTGGCGCAATCCTCCCCGTTGACCGTCACATAATCCGAACTCTGTGTCGGCTCCGTTCCGAATGCATCCCGATGAAGGTCGATGTACAGCGTGATCGACGGATACTGCTGTCGATATCGAAGCATTGTCTGTTCGCTTCGTTCATACGCGGTTGCGAGCTTCGGCGGTTCATGATCTGTCGTGTCATGGATCACCGAATATCCGTACTCCGTTTCCAGTATCTCTTTGAGCCGCTCCCCGACTGCTACAACGTTCCGATCGCTGTCTTTCGTACGCCAGCGGGACGATTCCGTGTAGGAATACTGTTCGGTCGGAAAATATGCCTCAGTTGTGTGCGTGTGATAAATCAAAATCTTCGGCTGATCGCCGTGCATCGAAATGCCGTTGTTCCAGACGCTTCTTTGTACAGAGAGTTGAAGGCTTTCGGGCGGCGGTGTTGAAGACGCCTCTGTCGGAACAGGCTCGTCCGTTTGCATTTCTTCTGTAATGGCCTTATCTTCTCCGCGCGCCGCAAGAGCATCGGATGGAGACCAGGCAAGAAAGAATCCGAATCCGATACACAATAATCCCCAGACTAAGCTGAGGATCCAATACAACACTCTGTGAGTTCCGGTTCTTCGCATATCGTTTTCCTCCTGTGAAAACAATATGCCGGATTGTTCTGTATTATTGCAACAATTTTTTCAAAGCGGAACAGTTCTTTCCGTATAAAGCCCGATGAATGCTTTCCGTCAAAAGACGCGCTCCGTTCCGTGCGATCAGATCGATGTCCTTCGGCGTCATGCAAAGATCCCGGATTCCGTTTTCAACCGTTTCCGGAACGTTTCCCGGACAAACTGACCGGATCACCGCCATCGTATCGACAACCAAAGGAATGCCGATTGCAATAACCGGAACGTCAAGCGTCTGTCGGTTCAAACTTGTCTGAAAGTTCCCGATTCCCGCTCCGGGAGAGATTCCGCTGTCATTCATTTGCAGGACACTTCCCAGATGCACCGGATCCGAAGCCGCAAGCGAATCCACCACAAGAACCGCCTTGGGATGGATCTTTTCGCAGAGCGCGGAAACGACTTCGACCGTTTCGAGTCCGGTCACACCGAGTACGCCGGCACAAAACGATGATACTTCGCGGATTCCTCTGGGCAGCAAGTCTGAAAAACCTTCGAGCAAATGCCTCGTGACCATCATGTTTTCTGCCGTTTTTGTACCGAGGGAATCTGCGGTAATGTACCGGTTTCCGAGTCCGATGACCAAGATATGCCCCTCTTTGGGCAGCAAGATATTCAACAGCGCCGCCGCTGCGCGTGAAAGTGCGAGAACATCTCCGTTTTTCAGGAGTTCCTGTGGAAACGTGAGCGTGCTGTAAATTCCCATCGGTTTGTCCAATCGCTTTGCGGCTTCTTCCGTTTCCACCGTAATCGTCAACGCCTCAAGGCCATACAGTTCTTTACGTTCCTCCCGGATGCCGGGTAAGTCCTGAAAACGGGTACGCGATTCCTTGGCCAGATCCGTTCGCATTTTGGTTTTCCTCCAAACAAAAAAGGCTCTTTCGAGCCTATTTTGCGCGTTCTGTCACAGCATGATACATACAAGTCCGTTGCAGTTGCCATTCACGATCTGCTGAATCGCGCCCTGCATCTGTTGCTGCATGGTGTCGTTCATTCCGTTCACCTTGCCGCGCATGCCTTCCAGCACCAGATCATACAGCGATTTTCCGAACAGATTCGTATCCCAAATTGCCGTCGGATCGCCCTCGAAGGTATCGTTCAGATACCGGAGCAGCGCCTCACTCTGCTGTTCGGTGCCGACGATCGGATTGACTTCGCTGTCAATATCAACCCGCACGATGTGCAGTCCGCTCGCCTTGGCATGGAGCTTCACGCCGAATTTACTCCCCTGCCGGACGATTTCCGGATCCAGCAACTCCATTTCCGACGGTTCTGGCGGAACAATCCCATAGCCGGTCTGTTTCGCCTTATTCAGCGCATCGGAGATCCGATCATACGCTTTCTTTGCCGCGACGAAGTCAGAGATTGCAGCCATCAGTTCATAGTCATCGTGGATCTCACAGCCGCAGGCATCAGTCAGCACCGAATAGAATACGCCCTCTTCCGGTCGAAGCGCGATTACGGCGGTTCCGTCACCGAGCGAGAGATTCTCCATGAAAGGCTGTTTGAAATCCTC
Source organism: uncultured Eubacteriales bacterium (assembly GCA_902790115.1). GTDB lineage: Bacteria > Bacillota > Clostridia > Christensenellales > CAG-138 > UBA3792. The sequence continues at coordinate 2,655 of CADAQS010000097.1, forward strand.
CATTTCGGAAAGCCGCTCCGTCAGCCGTTTGCAGTCCCGCACCGACCGGATCTGCGGCAGTATTTCTTCCAACGGATCCAGAATGCTACGGAGCAGAGGATGATCCGCAGGCAGCGCGCGCATATAGGACGGCAACGTAATGTTGATCAACCGCAGCGGGAACGCGTAAAGCATCTCCGTGAGCAAGTCGTTCAGCGTCCGTTCCGACAGTTGCAGCACGTTCAGTACAATCGGATCAATTTCATATTTCGTCCGGATATAATCCGCAGTCTGTTCCGCCGCTTCTCCGTCCGGATCAGCGGAATTGACAACCACGACATACGGTTTTCCGGTTGCCTGAACTGTCCGGATCGCCTGCTCCTCCGCCTGCAGGTAACTCTCCCGCGGCAAGTCGGTGATCGTACCGTCCGTCGTCATCAAAACGCCGACTGTCGCATGTTCCTCGATCACTTTGCGCGTTCCGATCTCCGCCGCTTCCGCAAACGGAATGTCGTGATCAAACCATGGTGTTGTGACCATGCGCATCGCGCCGTCCTCGGTTGCGCCGACCGCATCCGGGATCATATACCCGACGCAGTCCACCAGCCGGACCGAACACGTTACATTCTCCTCAAGCTCGATTTCGACCGCTTCGTTCGGCACAAACCGCGGCTGCGTGGTCATGACCGTGCGACCGGCACCGCTTTGCGGCAATTCGTCGATCAAGCGGGCGCGCACATACTCATTGTCCAGATTCGGCAGCATCAGCAGTTCCGAAAACCGTTTGATGAACGTGGATTTTCCGGTTCGGACCGGCCCTACGACACCGATATAAATATCTCCCTGTGTACGCTTTGCAATATCCTGATAAAGACGTGTTTTATCCATCTTGCCCTCCCGTCATTCTGGTTCTTTCCCCACAATGTATGAGACGATCGTCAAAAGTATTCTTTTCCAACATATCTTTCCACTCCATACGGTTTTATCGATATTCGATAATTTTCTGTTGACATTCAATAACTAATGTGCTAAGCTATCCACATCAAACAAAGGAGATCTGTTATGCTTCGTATTGATCGACGGATATCCGTCATGCTTTCTTACGGGTTCTGCTGCGCTGCGCTTGTCGGCATTTTGGCCATTGCTGCTTTTTTGCTGTTCGGGAATTCTGCCGTCTTGGGAATGATCCGCGAATCCGTGCTGGCGGCACAAAAAAGCCACGCCGTCTTTGCATTCGGTCTGGAGTTTTTGATCCTTGGGCTTGTGCTGCTTTCCGATTTGTGCCTGTTTCGGCTGCTGCGGAACGTCAGTGCCGGAAAGATCTTTACCGACGGCAGCGTACAGTATCTTCGGATCATTTCCTGGGCTTCCGTCCTTGCCGGTACGGCGGCCATTCCCCTGGCACTGCTGCTCGGACTGGTTTCGCTGCTTGCGGTTTCCTTTATCGGTTTCTTTCTCGGCATCGTGCTTCGTGTTGTCAAAAACGTGATTGAAGAAGGTACGATTATCAAAGAAGAAAACGACGGAACGATCTGAGGTGGCGATATGATTGCAGTGGATCTGGATGTCATGATGGCAAAGAGGAAGATGTCTCTTAACGAGTTGAGCGATCGCGTCGGAATCACCGTCGCAAACCTTTCCATTCTGAAAAACAACAAGGCAAAAGCGATCCGGTTTACGACGCTGGACGCGATCTGCCGCGCGCTGAACTGTGACGTCAGCGATATTCTGAAATATGAGGAGGATTCCAAATAAATGGAACAAACCGAACAATTGGAAAAAATGAAAGAACAGAATCCTGTCCTTCCGGAAAAGGATCAGACAAAGCGGCTGGTTTTCAACCTTTGCTTTATCCTGTTCGCCGTTGTGATGGCTTATCAGTTTTTTGATCTTCTTGAACTGTCAAGACACCCGCTGGCAACGTTGTTATATTCCTGCGCGTTGTTTACGGGAACATTGATCTATGCGTTATTGATCGGGGCAAGGCTTGGCGCGGATTCGATTGTGAGCGGGCTCATCGGCATCATCGTCTCGTCATACTACTATCTGATCGGACGGCCGCTTACATGGTCCTTTGATACCTATTATCCTTGTTTTCTTCTGACGCTGATCGCGTATGCGTACTTTGCTTACACGCTCTTTGGGAATCGTACGGCAAAATGGTTCGGATGGAAAATGCTGCTTGAATGGCTGCAGGCGACCGTACTCTATCCGTTTGAATGCTTCCCGGTCATGTTCCGCGTCATTTTCGGAAAAAAGCGCGGCTCTGTCCGCTGGAAGCCGATTATCTTTACTCTGATCGGGATCTTGCTTGCGCTGCTGCTCGGCTTTGCCGTGATCGTTCTGCTGTCGTTTGATCCGCATTTTTCCGCATTTGCAGACTGGGTCCGCGGTTGGTTCGACATCGACATGGATCAGGCGTTCGAAATCGTTCTGAAACTCATGATCGCGATTCCGCTGGCTGCCCTGCTGTTCGGAATGGTATATGCATCATTCACTCACCGGCATCAAGGCTTTGCTTCCGATCATACGATCAAAGTTATGTCCGAAAAATTCAAAGTTCTGCCGTTTGTGATCGTAGCGCTGCCTGCTGCGATGCTGATTGTGATTTACGGAGCCTTCTTCTTTTCGCAGCTCCCGTATTATCTCAGCGCATTTTCACATACGCTTCCTGCCGAGTACAGTGCGGCAGACTATGCCCGGAACGGATTCTTTGAACTATGCGGTGTCGCGGCGATCAACGCGGTTCTTTGTTTTCTGCTGAAAGGATTGACAAGACGTCGCAGCGGATTTTCGGAAAAACTGCTGACGGTTCTGGTTCTGCTGCTCTCTGCCGAAACGCTGGTTCTGATTCTGACGGCGCTATCCAAAATGTATCTGTACATGGAACGGTTCGATCTGACGCTTTCGCGGCTCTGGCCAACGTTCTTCCTGTTTTTCCTTCTGCTTGGCTTTATCGCGCTGATTCTTTCAACCTTCTGCAAAAAAGTGCGTGTTCTTCCGGTTTTAATGACTATGGGCGTCTTATTTGCCGCTGTATATCCATTCTGTAACGTAAACCGCCTTGTCGCAAGGTACAACGTAAATGCATATTTTCAGCGCGTTCAGGAACAATCCGTTGTTCTGCATGTAGACTGCTCCTATCTCAGCGAACTCGGTGAAGCGGCTGTTCCGGAGCTTGTAAGGTTGTATGAAAGTGATTTGACAGAGCCTACTGTCCGATGGGAAGCCGAAAAAGCGCTGAAACTTGCCGCGAAGGAAAATCCGCTTTGGAATCAGGAAGCAGACGAAGGATTTGGCGCAGTCTCGCTGCACACAAAAACAGCGACCGAACTGCTTGCAAAGTTTCGTGACGACTGATCAGCGCAAAGATTTCAAATACTGTTTCCGGTCCTCCGGAATTCGATAGCTCTCAAACGCCTTCTGGATGGTTTTGCGGTGCACCCAATCATCCGGGAGGCGTTTTTCAAGGTATGGCAGCGTTGCTTCATACTGTTTTGCAAGCGCCGTTGCAAAGTACCATGCGATCATCATACGAACATAGTATTCTTCACTTTGAACTGCGGCGATCAAGGCAAGGTCGTCCTCTTGAAACGCCCCATCCAGAAAGTAGCACATATAACATTCGATCCCGTACCGAACGGTGTACGGATGTGCGGCATGTACCCAGACAAAAGCCCTTTTGCGGATCTCGGAAAGATGTTTTCTGAAGCACGGCGGGCGCAGGCTGTCACAGGTCGCCCAGTTGTCGATATAGGGCAAAAACCGTTCAACGCTTTCCAGACAGACGGAAAACTCCTTTTCCCGCATCAACAGAAAGGCATGCAGATTGTTTTCATCTAAATATCTGTGAGGAAGTTCCTTCAGAAAGGCTTCCGCTTTGGGCGTTCCGTACAGTTCCTTTGCATACGATTTCAGTACCGGAAGTTTGATCCCGAGAATCGTATCCGGATTCAAATTCGGCATCAGTTTCGCCGAAAAAGCGGCATTTTCCGGATCTGCAAGGCGTAAAAGATGTTCCCGGATCGATTCCATTTTTTCGCTCCCACGTTTTCTGAATACTATAAACAAAAAGTGCCGCGTCGAAACGGCACTTTATGTTGGCGCAGAGAAAGGGATTCGAACCCTTGATACGGTTCCCCGTATACACGATTTCCAGTCGTGCGCCTTAGACCAGCTCAGCCATCTCTGCACGGCGTGAATTGCACCTTGGTTATCTTACAATAAAGTTTTTCAAAAAGCAAGCCTTTTTTCAAAAAACTTGTGAGGATTTACATATCTCTTGCATCGATCTGTTGACTTTTTTCCCGGAAATGAGTAATATGAATTGATTTGCTTCCGATTGCGAGTCTCGTATTCGGACAAATTGCGTGAGTTCGGGACCATCCTCACGAGAAAAACAAAACTAAGGAGAAAAAACATGAACAAAGCACGAATCTTTTCGGTTCGCCAAATCGCCCAGGCCGGC
>CADAQS010000098.1 GCA_902790115.1 uncultured Eubacteriales bacterium
TCTGGCGGCCGTGTATTATTTCGAGATCCCGGAGCTGCTGCTTCGGGTCAACGCGGTGCTGCGGCGCACGCAGAAGATCGACGACACCTACACGCTCGACGATCTGACCGTCGATTTTTATGCGAAGACCGTCACCAAGGGCGGCGAGCGGATCGAGCTGACGCAGCAGGAGTTTTCCCTGCTCGAAACGCTGATCCGAAACCGCAACATCGCGCAGACGCGCCAGCAGCTTTTGCGCGCGGCGTGGGGACAGTCGTTCGTCGGCGAATCGCGCACGATCGACGTGCATGTGCAGCGGCTGCGCAAAAAACTCGATCTGGAGGACCGGATCAAGACCGTCTATAAGTGCGGCTACCGCTTTGAGGACCGGACATGAAACTCTGGCAGAAAAACTACCTGTTCACGGCACTGCTGTTCACGGCAGTGCTGTTCGTGTGCGTCGGGATCCTGATCGTGCCGGTGATCCGCATGACGCTGACCGGCGCGCGTGACACGGCATTGAGCGAGGAGAAGGCGATCGCCAATGCGCTCGAAGGTCCGAGCGCGAGCGAAAAGCCGGAGGGCGGCACGATCTTTGCGACGATGGCGCAGTTCTATGCGCAGAACGGCACGTTCCTTCGCGCAGAGCGGGACGGGACGGTTCTGGCGGACCGGCTGCCATTTGCGCTGTCCCTGGACGCGGGGACTTTGGAATGGCAGAATGAGAACGGCGTATGGTACGTCGCAATCGGCGATCAGCTCAGCGACGGGACGCGCCTTTTGTACCTGCATGAAGTCAGCGACCGCGTACACACCGCCGTATGGCAGGGTGTTTCGGCGGTGGGGCTGTGTCTGCTTTTGACCGCGCTGGTCAACGTTGCGCTGTACTACACGATGCTGCAGATCAATAAGCCGCTGTCCCGGCTGTCGCACGAGCTCCGCACGCCGCTGACCGTGATCCGCGGCTACGGCGAGATGCTCCAGCTTGCCGTGATGACCGAAGAGCAACGGCATGACGCTGCGGCATACATCGTCAGCGAGTGCGACCGGCTCAAGGATATCATCCAAAAGCTTTTGACCCTGAACGATAAGACCAAGGCTGAGCGGGAGCGTGTTCCGCTGAAGGAACTGTCCGGCCGGCTTGGCATGACGTGGAGCGGGATCGAAGTCACCTGTTCGGGCGATGTGATCTGGGGCGACCGGACGCTTCTTGTGAGCCTTCTTGACAACCTGATCCGGAACGCCCAAAAGGCCGCGCCGGACGGGCACATCGCGGTGCGGCTTTCAGAACAGGCGATCACGGTGGAGGACGACGGCTGCGGGATGGACCTCGAAACGCTGGCCTACGTCAACGATCCGGCACACACCGATCAGCCGAGCGGAATCAAAAGCGGTCTCGGCGTACCGCTGTGCCATGAGATCGCGCGGCTGCACCGTGCGAAGCTGCAATATACTTCCGAACCCGGCAAAGGCACGACGGCAACTGTGTTGTTTTACAACTCTGATACAACTCTGTGAGGACTCTGTTACAACTTATTTGGTATGATGCAAGTACAGAGAACGAAAGGAGTTCAGAACGATGAAGCACTTTTTGAAACAGCATAAAACCTTATGGATCAGCATGCTGATCACGCTCCTCGCGGCGATCATGACCGCGACCGCCGTCGCATGCGCCGTAATCCCCGCAGCGGGCGCGCAGACGATCCAAACCGTCGCGCAGGCAAAGGGCATCGGTGCCGGGGCGGGAACCGAACCCGATCTGCAGCCGACGTTTTCAACGGTTCTTGCGACCGCATCGCCGGTTCCGGCTCCGGCGGAGGTCAGCGCGGAGGCACTGCAGAGCGCAGCGTTCGACACCCAGTTCCGCAGAAGATTTCTGATTCCGGTTCCGGACACGAGCCTGCCGGAGAAGAAACCGGATGATAAGATCTGGAACGAGGTCAAGATCGATGAGACGGAGTGGAACGCAGTCGTCGAGAAAGCCAAGGTGTATGCAGCGAGCCTGTTCGGTCAAGCTTTGATGGAGCCATATGCGGTATTTGCCTACAACGATTCGACCGGATACCGTCCCGACATCGTGCAGCTGCGCGACGCTTTCTCCAACAACATCATTACGATGGACCGCAAATCGCTTGCACTGATCAATGCGGACACCACTGCGGTCGCGCTTCTGCCCGAGCACACAAAAGCGACGTCGGCGCCGTCCACGGTCAACAAGGATGCGCGCGGCGGTCTGGATCTGGAAAGGAGCGCCGAAGAGCGGGAAGCTGCCCTGAAGGTCCTGGACGTCTTCGGACTGACCCAGGCGGGTGTCTGGAGCGGCGGTTCAGGCTATAATCGGGATCAATCCTACCGGCAGCATGACTTTGTGATCGAAACGGCGGAAGGACCGTCCGTCGGCGTCTTTATCGCAAACAATATGCCGGTTTCGGTCGGCATCTTTCCGGATTATGAGCTGGCGCGCGAATATGTCTACTTCTCGGCGGACGCCTATATGCCCGGCGGGCAGTATGTGACCAAGGTTGCGGTCGGAAATTATGCTGCGGCCACCGAAGCGGAGATCCTCAGGCACAACGAAAAGAACATGACCAAAGAACAGGCGATGGGATTCGTCAAGTCGTTCTATGAGCGCTTTACCGGCCTGGTCTTTTCCGGAACGATCGAAGCGTCGGGTTATCTGGAGGACTCCGGCGTCCGCGAGGATTACTGGCACGTGGAGCTGAAGGGCGATCCGGAATGGATCACGATGGATCTGCTCGCCGAGACCGGCACGGTACTGAAGTTCAATACCGGCGGACTCACGCCGCAGGGCGGTCGCCCCAAATACGATATGTGGGAAAATGCGGAACGTGTCGAGGAGCTCGAAACCGAGTATGAGGCCGTGCTGGTCAAGATGGCGCCGTGGTACGAGGAAGCCGGACGCGGCCGCGATGGCTCAAAGTGCAAGGTGATCGAACTCAACGCAATGCACGACGACACCGAGATCACCGTGGATATCACCCTGATGGACGGCAGCACGTACGAGTACCACTTCTCGAGCGGCGGTCTCCGGTGGATCGAGTATTACTTCTCCGAGGATATGGATATGCCGTTCAACACCCAGCCGGCGGACAACTTCTATCAGAACCGGATCACCGGCGAGACCTTCTACTACAACGGTTTCGAATGGTAAAATACCAAAACTATAACAGCGGCGCCCAAAAGGGCGCCGCTGTTTGACTGCATCAGAGTTTTTACCGCTTAACCTGGGATTTTAACGCTTCCAACTCGCCGTCGGTCAGATACCGCCACTCGCCGGGGCGCATCGAACCGAGCTGCAGCGGGCCGTAGGCTTCGCGCTTGAGCCGAAGCGTCCGGTGTCCGACCGCTTCGAGCATGCGGCGGATCTGGCGGTTGCGGCCCTCGTGGATCGTGATCGAGAACGCGGTGCCGCCGGTCGTGGAGCGCCGGATGTTCGTGACTTTGGCGGGCGCGGTCATGCCGTCTTCGAGCTCGACGCCGTTGGTCAGCAACGCGATCTCGCCTGCGGAGAGCGTACCGTCGCAGACGACGCGGTAGGTTTTGGTCACGCCGTAGCGCGGGTGCATCAGAAGGTTTGCAAGCTCACCGTCGTTGGTCAGGAGCAGAAGACCCTCGGAATTGAGGTCGAGACGTCCGACGTTGTAAAGACGGTAGGGCAGATCCTTGACAAATTCCTGCACGGTCTTGCGGCAGCGCTCGTCCTCGGACGTGCTGACAACGCCGCGCGGCTTATACAGCATGATCACCACATGCCGCCGCTGCAGCGACAAAGGCTTGCTGTCGAGCGTAACGCGGTCACGCTCGGGGTCGACCGACATGCCGAGCGTTGCGGGAATGCCGTTGACCGACACGCGACCCGCGGCGATGATCTCCTCGCAGGCGCGCCGGGAAGCGACGCCACAATCCGCCATATACTTCTGTAACCGTACCATACTGCCCCCCAAATTTTTGTCCGCTGTCAGGACATGCCGCAAAGAATCCGTTCGATGCAGCGCAGAAGCGACTTTTTCCGCACCGTTTCCAGCGCGGTGACCGGAACCTCACAGACCGCTTCGCCATTTACGTATACCGTGATCCTGCCGACCGGATCGCCAGCTTCCATCGGTGCGCTGACCTCGCCGTACAGGGAGGTTTCGATCGACAGCGATTCGGATCCGTCGGTTCTGATCGGATACAGTATATCGTGTTTTGGCGCGGCGGGCAAGGCGTTTTTTTCACCGTGCAGCACGTTTACCGTAAAAACTTCGAAAGCCCCGGCGGCGCTGCGCAGTTCATACGCCGAAAAGCCGTAATCGAGCAGCGCCTTTGCGTCGTCCCACATGGCGGGATCGTTCAGCAGGACGCCGATCAGCTCCATGCCGTTCCGCTTTGCGGAAAAGACGAGACACTTTCCGGCTGCCTTGGTGTAGCCGGTTTTAATGCCGGTGCAGCCGTCGTATTCTGTGAGCATGCGGTTTTTGTTCCGGAACACGCGCCGCACGGAACCGCCGTCGGTCACGTGCCGCACCGCGGACACGACGGCGCGGAACGTCTCGTTCTGCATCGCAAAGGCGGCGAGCCGCGCAAGGCTTTTCGCCGTCGTATAGTGCTCGGAATCGTGCAGACCGTTCGGGTTGACAAAGTGCGTGCCGTCGAGCTGCAGCGCGGCTGCCTTTTCGTTCATGCGTTCGGCAAACGCTTCGACGCTGCCCGAAAGGTGCTCGGCGATCGCGACCGCGGCGTCGTTGCCGCTCTGCAGCATCAATCCGTAGACGAGATCGATCAGAGGCTGCGTTTCATCGGCTTTCAGGTACAGCGACGAGCCTTCGGTGCGCGCAGCGGTCTCCGAGACCGTGACGGGTTCGGAAAGTCTGCCGGATTCGATCGCGAGCAGCGCGGTCATGATCTTGGTCGTGCTCGCCATCGGCAGGGAGGCATCTGCGTTCTGTGCAAACAGCACGCGTCCCGACCCGGCTTCGAGCAGCACCGCGGCCTCGGCGCGGATCGCGGGTGCGTCCGCATCGGCCTCTGCGGCAAGCGGACAGGGCAGAAGCAGCAGGCAGAGCAGCCAAACTGCGCAGCGCGTTACGGTTCGCATGGATCCGAATCTGTCTGCGTCTGCTCCTTGCAGGTGCGGACGACCTGCTTGGCCTGTTCGATGACGCCGGGAATCAACTGCACAAGCCGGTCGAGCGTGCTGTCGCAGTCGGCGCAGAGCAACGTCGTACTGCCGCTGCGCATGCACAGGAATGCTTTCGGCGTGATCGTGACGCCGACAACGCTCGCGCCGAGAAACGGGTAGTCCTTCAGGGAGCGGTCGCTCTTGTCGGCGTTCGTGACGGTCTGCGTCGGAAAGTCGCCGCCGCCGGTCAGAAAGCCGAGGCTGACGCGCGACACGGGCAGCACGACCGCGCCGCCCTCGCCGTAGATCGGATCGCCGACGATCGTATTGACGTCGACGATTTTTTTGATCTCGTTCATCGTCGTTTGCAGAATGGTCTCAACAGGGTGCATGGGAATACCTCTTTTCTTGTTTGATCGTGTCCTTATGGTTTGCCGGTTTGCGTCCGGTTATGCGCTTTTTTGCCATCGTCAGCAGAAACAGCGGAAACACAAGTCCGAGCACGTGCGCGTTGATCCGAAGCATCGGCGCGGAGAAGGACGGACAGGGACGGATCCGAACCCGGGGCGCAAGTTCGGAAAGCAGCAGCGAAAGCAGGACGTCGAGCGTACCGAGGACCCGCACGGTCGCGGCGGGATCGTCCGATATGCCGAGCGTCAGCACCGCATCGATCCGTTCGAGACGGATCGCGCACGGGTCGGGGCGCTGCATCGGCGTTTTTTTCGGGGAGAGCAGCGGACGCTCGCGCCCGAAGACACGGACGGTCAGATACGGTTCGGACAAAAGCCGCACGGTCAGACGCAGCGGGATCGGCAGCACGCCGAACAGGTACGCTTTGGCGCGGACAACGCCGCCCGCCGGAGAAAAGCGTGCGTGTATCGAGACGATGATCGGCATCGCGAGCAGCAAAAGCAGCAGCAGAACGGCAAACAGAACGATCAGAAACACCATACGGGTATCGTGCCCCGCGGGGACGATCCTATACGGAAAAATATATCAAAAAACTTTTCGACAAAAAAAGGAAAAAAGGAAGAAGGGAGAAATATATAAATAAGTGGGAAAGATTGAGAATCCCATCATAAGCAACATCGGAGGTAGAGACTATGCTGTATGAAGGAGCAGTCGAAACGGGCGTTCTGTCGTTTACGCAGGGAACGTACGCGACCGATACGCTGCTGACCTTTCTGCTCGGACTCGGGATCGTTTTCGTCGGTCTGATCGCACTGGTTGTGATCATCAAGATCATGAGCGCGATTCTCGCGGGCACCCGCAAGCAGGAAGCGCCTGCGCCCAAACCCGTTCCGGCACCCGCGGTTGCCGCTTCGGAACCGGAACCGAACCATGGCGAACTGATCGCCGCCGTATCTGCCGCACTTGCAACCGTTATGGGCAAGCAGGTCAACGGTATTCGTATCCTTTCTATGAAAAAAGTGGATTGATGATGGAGGAAGTCATTTTATGCGTAAATTTTTGATCAACGTCAACGGAACCAAGTACGAAGTCGAAGTCGAAGAAATCGACGCCAAGGCAGCTGCGGCAGCGAAGCCCGCAGAAGCTCCCAAGGCCGCTCCCGCACCGGCAGCGCCGAAGGCGGCAGGCGCAGGCGAGAAGGTCACCTCTCCGATGCCCGGCAATATCCTGTCCGTCCTTGTCAAGGAAGGCGACACGGTCAAGGAAGGCCAGCAGCTGATGATTCTGGAAGCGATGAAGATGGAGAACGAGATCCTCGCTCCGTGCGCGGGCAAGGTCACATCCGTTGCCGTTGCAAAGGGTTCCACGGTGGAAAGCGGTTCGTTGCTCTGCACCATCGCATAAGCGAGGTACGCTATGGGACAGATTTGGAGTACCGTACTCGATTTCCTGAAATCGATGGGCTTCGCACAGTTGTATCTGGCGATCGTGAAAAAATTTGAGCCGCTGCTGCTCGTCCCGATCGGCTTCGGCATGCTGTTGACCAATCTTCCCGGCGCGGGACTGTTCCATGAGGAACTGTTCGCGGGCGGACATGTCGACTGGGCGAAGATCAGCGACACCGCCAACACCGGCCTGTTGGATTATCTCTACCTCGGCGTCAAACTCGGCATCTATCCGTGCCTGATCTTTATGGGCGTCGGCGCGATGACCGACTTCGGTCCTTTGATCGCGAATCCGAAATCCCTGCTGCTCGGCGCCGCCGCACAGCTCGGCATCTACGTCGCGTTCACGCTGGCGATTCTGTCGTTCCAGCTGCCGTTCATGAACCTTCAGGGCACGGCGATCCAGAGGATCGCGGCGTCCATCGGCATTATCGGCGGCGCGGACGGCCCGACGGCCATTCTCGTCACCTCCCAGCTCGCACCGGCTTTCCTCGGCCCGATCGCGGTCGCTGCGTATTCGTACATGGCGCTCGTTCCGGTCATTCAGCCGCCGATCATGAAGGCGCTGACGACCAAGCAGGAACGCATGATCGTCATGAAGCAGCTGCGCCCTGTTTCCCAGACCGAAAAGATCCTGTTCCCGATCGTCGTTACGATCTTCGTTTCGCTGCTCGTTCCGAGCGCGGCTCCGCTGGTCGGCTGCCTGATGCTCGGCAACCTGTTCCGTGAGTGCGGCGTCACCGAGCGCCTGTCCAAGACGGTGCAGAACGAGCTGTGCAACATCGTCACGATCTTCCTCGGCGTCTGCGTCGGCGCGACCGCAACGGCTTCGACGTTCCTGACCTGGACGACCATCGCGATCGTTGTGCTCGGCGTCGTCGCGTTCATGGGCGGCACCGCCGGCGGCGTGCTGCTTGCCAAGTTCATGAACCTGTTCCTCAAGGAGAAGATCAATCCGTTGATCGGCTCCGCAGGCGTTTCCGCCGTTCCGATGGCCGCGCGCGTCAGCCAGGTCGTCGGTCAGAAGGAAAACCCGAAGAACTTCCTGCTCATGCATGCGATGGGCCCCAACGTGGCGGGCGTCATCGGCTCTGCGATCGCAGCGGGCGTGTTCCTTTCCCTGTTCCGGTAAGGAGGATTGACTATGACAAAATTGATGATTACCGATACGATTCTGCGCGACTCGCACCAGTCTCTGGCGGCAACGCGTATGCCGATCTCCGACATGCTTCCGGCTTGCGAGATCCTCGACTCGATCGGTTACTGGTCGCTCGAAGTCTGGGGCGGCGCAACGTTCGATGCCTGCCTGCGCTTTTTGAATGAGGATCCGTGGGAGCGCCTCCGCACGCTCCGCAAGCATCTGCCCAACACGAAGCTGCAGATGCTGTTCCGCGGACAGAACATCCTCGGCTACAAGCACTATGCCGACGACGTCGTCGAGCAGTTCTGCCGCAAGGCGATCGAGAACGGTATCGATGTCATCCGCATCTTCGACGCGCTGAACGACCCGAGAAACCTCGAAGCCGCAATCAAGTACACGAAGAAGTACGGCGGCATCTGCGAACCCGCGATCTCGTACACGACCTCGCCGGTCCATTCCGAGGACTATTTCGTCAAGCTCGCCAAGGAGCTTGTCCAGATGGGCGCGGATACGATCTGCATCAAGGACATGGCGAACCTGCTTCTGCCGTACGACGCCTATTCGCTGGTCAAGCGCCTCAAGAGCGAGGTGGACGTTCCGATCCATCTGCATACGCACAATACGTCCGGTACGGGCGATATGACGTACCTGATGGCGATGCAGGCGGGCGTGGACATCGTCGATACGGCGCTGTCTCCGTTCGGCAACGGCACGTCGCAGCCCGCGACCGAGCCGCTCGTTGCAACCCTCAAGGGACATGAGCGCGATACCGGTCTCGACCTGAACGCACTGTCCGAGGCGGCAAAGCACTTCCGTACGGTCTTCGACCGCATGAAGAAGGAAGGTCTGATCTCCGACAAGTCGCTCCGCGTCGATACGAACACGCTGCTCTATCAGGTGCCGGGCGGCATGCTCTCGAACCTGATCAGCCAGCTGAAGCAGGCGAACGCCGAGGACCGCTATTACGACGTGCTCGCAGAAGTGCCGCGCGTGCGGAAGGACTTCGGTTATCCGCCGCTTGTCACCCCGACCAGCCAGATCGTCGGTTCACAGGCCGTTCTGAACGTGCTGATGGGCCGTTACAAGAGCTTCACCAAGGAGTCCAAGGGCCTGCTGCGCGGCGAATATGGCCGTCTGCCGGGCGAGGTCAACGAGGAAGTCCGCCGCAAGGCGATCGGCGATGCGGAAGTCATCACCTGCCGTCCCGCGGATCTGCTCGAACCGGAGCTCGAAAAGTACCGCAGCGAGATTAAGGACCGCATCCGTCAGGAGGAGGACGTGCTGAGCTACGCCCTGTTCCCGCAGGTTGCGTTGAAGTTCTTCGATGTGCGCGACGCGGCCGAAGCGGCCAAGAATGCACCCGCACCCGAGCCGGAAGCGGAAGACGAGAACGCCGTGCGTGAGGTGTACGTCGAGGATCTGACCGTAAGATGAGGCATATCCCGAATATCCTTTCCACCTTACGGATCCTTTTGACCGGCGTGTTTGCATGGATGTTTTTCCGTGCGCTCGGCGAGGAAGCCTTCAGCTTCTGGTGGCCGATCGGCGTTTACGCGCTTGCGTTTCTGACCGACCTGCTGGACGGATTCCTTGCGCGGACGTTCAACTGGATCACGCCGCTCGGCAAGATCCTCGATCCGATCGCCGACAAATTGATGGCGGTGATGGCGCTGATCTGCATTCTGGTCGGAAAGATCACGATGCATGACAACGGCCAGCTGTACATCGTGCTGTTCATGCTGATGGCGGTCAAGGAATGTCTGATGCTGATCGGCGGCGGGATCATGCTGCGGAAGCACCGTGTTGCGTATGCCGACTGGTATGGCAAGAGCGCGACCGGCGTGTTTACGATCGGTGTGGTGCTGACGCTGCTGAGCTTCGCGCTCCCGGCGATTGAGCCGTGGAACGTCGCGGTGCTGTCGGCGGCGATCGCGATGTCGTATTTTGCGATGGCGCATTACGCCAAGACGCAGCTGTTCATCGACGATACCCCGGAGGCGTCCACGCCGGACGAGGAAAAACTGTTCGAACGGGTCGACCGCCTGGTCGGGACGCCGCGCCCGAAGGAACAAAAAGCGAAATAATGCTTGCATTCTGCCATTCGGTATGCTATAATGCCCATGTTGGAATGTTGTACTTGAAGGAGTGGGGAAAAACCTCACTCTTTCGTTTTGAGGGAAAGATGAAGACGACAGAACTTTGTGAGCAGCTTTGCAAAAGCACGGTCGAATCGATGGGATTCGAGCTTTGTGACGTTGAATTTCTCAAGGAATACGGCGATTGGGTGCTGACCTTCTATATCGATAAAGAGGATATATTAGATGATCCTAATTTCTCCTTCGATAGACTATTTGATGAGAATCCTACTTTTAATGCTGAAACCTATGTAATGGCTGAATTTGAGTCCGTTTTACCAGCATATCCATCCATTTCAAAGGAAGGATATCGTTTGGTGGGCTATTGGATTTATGATGTGAATCAGGATATTTATGTGGATGGAGATGAATTAGTTCCTTCACATAATATCGTAGCTTATGGTGAATGGGTAGAAGCTGGCAAGGCCTCCTTTGAAATTTCATTCTATAATGAGGCTCATGAAAAAACACAATTTGATGAGGATGTTATTTCAATAGATTCCATTCAATTATATTATGTAGATAAGACAACAGAAGAAAGAAGCCTAATGGAGAAGCTTGCATCTAATGAAAATAATATTGATACTATGCAATATAAGGTTTCTGTAACTGAAGTAATGGATGGTGGATATTTCTATAGATACCAATTCTATTTCTTCCCAACAGATACAGATGATGGCAATTTAGAGGTTTATTTAAAGCTTCCATATGCTTCTGAATTCACATATTTTGCAACTCTTAATAATATATCTAGTGGAAATGAATTTGAATTACAATATATAAAATCTACGATAACCAATCAGGATTCTCAAGATACAGAAAGCCATATCGAGGTTTTAGGTACAGGCTGGTATTTTGTAGATGATGTGGTTACATTAACCTTAGATATTGAAGATGGCTATTATGCATATTTTACAGATTCTGATTTATCAAGATTAGTAAATATTTATAATTCGAATACTATTCGTATCGCATCTATTTTAGAAATATATTTAGAGA
>CADAQS010000099.1 GCA_902790115.1 uncultured Eubacteriales bacterium
TTGCCTGCAGATTATTCACGGCATGGCGGAGCATATCGATCGCTACGATGCATTCGCACGCTTTCTTGCCGAAAACGGTGTTCTGGTTTACGGGATGGATCTTGCCGGTCACGGCAAATCGATTAAGGACGGTCTGCCGCTCGGCTTCTTCGGCGAAGAGCACGGATGGGACAATCTGATCGCGGACAACATGACCATGCACGATATGGTTCTAAAGGATTATCCGTCGCTTCCGCGCGTGCTGCTCGGGCACTCGATGGGTAGTTTCCTAGCAAGAACCTACGCAGGACGCCGCGGTTCGGACTTCGATGCATTCATTTTTTCCGGAACGGCGGGAGCAAATCCCGCGCTGCCGATCGCAAAGCTTCTTGCAAAGTCTGCAATCCGGAAGGGGAAGGGCAAGGAGCCGAACAACACGCTGAACGGATTGAGCTTCGGTTCCTATAACAAGCAGTTCAAACCGCAGCGAACGGAGTTTGACTGGCTCTCCCAAAACACGGAGAATGTTGACCGGTATATCGAAGATCCGCTGTGCGGCTTTGTGTTTACTTCGTATGCTTTTCTGGATCTGTTCACCGGTCTATCGGAAATCTCGAGCAAAACGTGGGCGCAGCGTGTGCCGAATAAGCCGATCCTGCTGATTGCCGGCGCGAAGGATCCGGTCGGTGCAAACGGCAAAGGCGTTCGTCAGGTTCACAAATGGCTGCTTGCAACCGGTCACGAGCCGTGTTTGAAGCTGTATCCGGACGGACGGCATGAGATGCTGAATGAAACGAATCGCGAAGAGGTGTATCGGGACATCCTTCTGTTCCTGGAATCTCTTGCCGCATCGGGAGAAGTGGAATGAGCGTATTGATTTATCGGGACCGGCAGACCGCAGGTGCAGCCACCGCAACGCTGTTTGCAGCGGCCGTCCTTGAGAATGTGCATCTGAATATCGGCATCACATACGATTCCGTGCTCGAACCGGCGTTTGAATCCCTCCGCGCAATGCTTTCAAACGGACTTCTTTCCCTGCACGGCGCACGGATGTATCAGCTTTGCGAGTTCGTCCCGAAGGCAGACGAAGAACAGGGACCGACCATTTACGGGCTCTTGAAGGAAACGGCATTTGCCGAGACCGAGTTTTCGGCAGAACAGTATATCGTACCGATTTCCGATCAGGGAAACTGGGCGCAGATCTGTAACCGCTTTGAATCCGACATCCTGGAGCACGGCGGTCTGGATTTTGCAATCTTGGGGTTGCGTCCGGACGGGAGTTTGTTGTATAATCTTGCGGGCGATGATCTGGCGCCGGTAACGCATGTAGAAAAGATCGGCGAAGAGAAGGTCGTCAGCGCAGGTATGGCAACCTTGATGCAGGCAAAGAAACTGATCGTGACGGCGACAGGCGCCGACTGCGCCGAGGCGGTCGTAAAAGCGCTTCGCGGCTCGGTATGCGACAAACAGCCTGCAAGCTATCTGCAGCTGCATCAGAACACCATCTTTATTTTGGATGAAGAAGCGGCTTCGCTGCTTTGATTTGGATATTACGTTTAGGAGGAAGCACCATGTCCGGACATTCCAAGTGGGCAAACATTAAGAACAAGAAAGAAAAAACCGACGCACAAAAAGGTAAAATCTTTACCAAGATCGGTCGTGAAATTGCAATTGCCGTAAAAGAAGGCGGCGGCGGAGATCCTGCAAACAACTCGAAGCTGCGTGACGTCATCGCAAAGGCGAAAGCCAACAACATGCCGAACGACAACATCAACCGTTCAATCAAAAAGGCTATGGGCGACGCGAATGCGGCAAACTATGAAGAGATCAACTATGAAGGCTACGGTCCCGGCAACATCGCCGTTATCGTCAGCGTTTTGACCGACAACCGCAACCGTATTGCTGCGGAAATGCGGCACATCTTTGATAAGAGCGGCGGCAACATGGGCAACTCCGGCTCGGTTTCGTGGATGTTCGATAAGAAGGGCCAGATCGTGATCGAGCGTACTGCTCTGATGGACGAGGACGAGGTCATGATGCAGGCTCTGGACGCGGGTGCGGAAGATTTCGTCGCCAACGATGACGTATTCGAAGTCTATACCGCGCCCAACGATTTTTCAGCGGTTCGCGAAGCGCTTGAGCCGTTCGGCTATACGTTTTTAACCGCGGAAGTCAACATGATCCCGCAGAACACGACGGAGATCAAGGATCAGGAGACCATCGATAAGATCGAGCGGTTCCTGGAGCGCCTCGATGACAACGACGATGTGCAGGAAGTCTATCACAACGGCGTTTGGGAGGAAGATGAATAATTTACGGCCGATGTGTCGTAAATTGAATACGAAAAGGAGGCTGTAATATGGCGATTGCTATTGTGACAGATATCGGTAAAATTACCGTTTCGGAAGATATTATCGCAACGCTTGCCGGATATGCTGCAATTGAGAATTACGGCATTATCGGAATGTGCGCTCGCACGGCCGGTGACGCGTTTGTGGAACTGTTCGGAAAAGACAGTATGCAGAAGGGTGTCAAAGTTGAGAAGATCGACGACAATCAGGTCGATATCACGCTGCATGTTGCGCTGCAGTACGGCGTTTCGCTTCCTGCGGTTTCGGAAAACACCAAGAAAAACGTAAAGTATCGCATTGAGGACCTGACCGGTGTTTCCGTGCGGAACGTGAACATTTTCGTGGAGAGTATTCGCGTCAATTAACGGTAAACGGAGGTTAGAGCATTGTTTGTGCAAACTGTCGACGGCGATCTGTTTCGGAGCCTGTTTCTGGGCGGCGCCGCCAATCTTGAAATCAATCGCACTTATGTCGATTCTTTGAACGTTTTCCCGGTTCCCGACGGGGATACCGGTACGAATATGTCGATGACGATGCAGGGCGCCGTAAAAGAGCTTTCTTCGGTTCCAGCCGGCGCTTCCGTCAGCGCCGTCATGGATGCGGTTTCGATCGGTGCACTCAAGAGCGCGCGCGGAAATTCCGGTGTTATCCTTTCTCAGCTGTTCCGCGGCTATTCCACGGCGCTGAAGGGCATGGACGCCTTTGATGCCGCAACGTTTTCCAAGGCGTTGGAATCCGGTTCGTCTGCCGCTTATAAAGCGGTTATGCGTCCCAAGGAAGGTACGATTCTGACGGTCGCGCGGCTGATCGCAGAAGCCTGTGCAAAAGCGGTCGAGGAAAATCCGGAGCTTTCGTTCAATGATCTGATGGGAGTGATTCTCTCGTCCGGCGATGAGGCGCTGCAGAAAACGCCGGATCTGCTTCCGGTTCTGAAGGAAGCAGGCGTTGTGGATAGCGGCGGCATGGGCTTGATGTCGGTTTACCGCGGTTTCATGGCTGTTCTGAACGAGGAGGAGATTTCCGTTCAAGCGCCGGAAGAACCGAAAAAGGAAGCGGCCGAGCAGTCCTACCTTGCCGAGGAACAGGGGGAAGGCGCAAACCTTGAGGTCTTCAGCACCGAGGATATCGAGTTCGGCTATTGCTCCGAATTCTTCATCGTCCATCTGATCGACGGGTTCTCCGAGACTGATCTCGACAAGATTCGCGAGCATTTTGTCCGCGTCGGCGATTCCGTTGTCGTGGCGCACGGCGATGACTTTGTCAAGGTGCATGTACATTCCAACTGCCCCGGCGATATCCTCCAGTTCGCACTCCAGTACGGTGAACTGGACCGGTTGAAGATCGAAAACATGCGGGAGCAGAACCGTCAGCTGCTTGCGGCACGGAAGCGTTCCGAAAAGGAGTATGCGCTTTTAGCGGTTTCTGCCGGCATCGGCATTGATGAAGTGTTCCACAGCATCGGCGTCGAAGAACTGATCTCCGGCGGACAGACGATGAATCCGAGCATCGATACGATCGTAAATGCCGTTCGTCACTGCAATGCGCGCAATGTGTTTGTTTTGCCGAACAACTCAAATATCATTCTTGCAGCGCAGCAGGCGCAGGAGCTCTGTGACTGCAACGTGATCGTGCTGCCGACCAAAACGATCCCGCAAGGCATTACGGCGGCAATGGCGTTCAACCCGGATGCTTCGGTTGAGGAAAACGTTGACGCGATGAGCGAAGCGATCGAATCGGTCGTTTCCGGCGCGGTCACTTATGCGATCCGTGACACCAGCTTTAACGGCACGCAGATTCATGAAGGCGATATCATCGGCCTGATGGACAATGAGATCGTTACCGTCGAATCCGGCGTGAATGAAGCGGTCCGCGACCTGATCGGCAAGATGGTCGAAAAGATCGGCATCGACGATCCGATCGTCAATCTCTATTACGGAGAATCCGTGGAACAGGAAAAAGCGGAAGCGCTGATGGAAGTGCTGCAGGAGCTGAATCCGGAGATTGAGTTTTTGCTCACGCCCGGCGAGCAGCCGCTGTACTACTACTATTTATCCGCCGAATAACACCTTTGAGCCGCTGATGCGGCTCTCTTTCTTATGAAGCTGTCTGACATCAAGGGGTTCGGACCGAAAAGGCTCGAACTCCTTCATCAACTCCATATTGATTCCTGTGAAGACCTTTTGCGATACTATCCGCACGCCTATCTGAATTACGATGCCGTGGATCGGATCGCAGATCTTGAAGAGGGCAGCGCGGCTACGCTTCGCGTTCGGATCGTTTCTGATCCGACAATCGGTTACGTGAAAGGACGTTCCATCGTTTCGGCGCGCGCGGATGATGCATCCGGCAAAATCTCTTTGCGATGGATCAATCAACCGTATCGCAAAATGCAAGTCATCCTCGGGCAGGAATATTTTGTTTACGGACGGGTTTCCCAAAAGCACGGAACCGTTCTGTACAACCCGCAGATCACAAGGGAAGCTGCAGGGATTGTTCCGGTCTATTCGCTGCCGAAAGGGATCACGCAGACAACGTTTCGCACTGCCGTAGCGGAATGCATCGGTCAGGTTCCCGTCATGGATCTGCTTCCGGAAGAGCTGACGGAACGATATGGCTTGCTGCATTTTCGGGAAGCGCTTCATGCCGTTCATCTGCCGGATTCGATGGAACAGCTGCGAAAGGCAAAGTTTCGGCTTCAGTTTGAGGATGCGCTCCTATACTTTTTGGCGATGGCTTCCTACCGGGAAGCCGCAAAAAGATGCAACGGCTACGCCTTTGATACGGAAGGTCTTTTCGAAAAGTTCCTAACTAAGATTCCGTTTTCTCCGACCGATGCGCAGCTTCGCGTCATGCGGGAGGTCGAACAGGATATGGCGAGCAGGGTTCCGATGAACCGGCTGATCCAGGGCGACGTCGGCTCCGGAAAAACCCTGATCGCCGAATACGCGCTTGCCCTGGCCGCTGCATGCGGAAAACAAGGAGCGCTGCTTGCTCCGACGGAGATTTTAGCCGTGCAGCATTATCGATCGCTGCAAAACCTGTTCGGAAGCTCTGTTGCGATTTTAACGGGCAGCATGACGCAGAAGGGACGAACGGAAGTTCTGGAGCGGATTGCCTCCGGTACCGTATCGGTCGTAGTCGGAACGCATGCCTTGTTGACCGATCGCGTTCAGTTTTCCGATCTCGGACTGGTTGTGACCGATGAACAGCACCGGTTCGGCGTTGCACAACGAGCAAAGATGGAGGCGAAGGGCATTCGTCCCGACGTACTCGTTATGTCCGCGACACCGATTCCCCGTACGCTGGCGCTGTTGCTGTATTCCGACCTTGCACTCTCCATCATCGACGAGATGCCAAAGGGACGCAAGCCGATACAAACCATGTTTGTTCCGAAAACGCGTCGTGAGGCCATGTATCGCTACGTTGCCGAACAGATCGCACAGGATCAGCGCGCCTATGTCGTTTGTCCCATGATCGAAGAGACGGAGGGCTTTGAACGACTTTCGGCAGAGGAAATCTGCTCGGAGCTTCAATCCCTGCTTCCCGGTTGTCCGGTCGGATTGCTGCACGGGAGGATGAAAGAATCTGAAAAGCAGGCGATCATGGAGGATTTCCGAAGCGGAGAGATCCGCATTCTGGTCAGTACGACGGTGATCGAAGTCGGAGTAGATGTTCCAAAGGCTACCTATATGATCATCGAAGGCGCGGATCATTTCGGTCTTGCCACACTGCATCAGCTGCGCGGACGCGTCGGAAGAAGCGATATGCAGTCGTTCTGCTATCTGCTTGCGGATAAGGCTTCTGAAAATGCAAGGGAGCGCATCAAAACGATGGTGCAGTCCAACGACGGTTTCTATCTTGCGCAGAAGGATATGGAAATGCGCGGATACGGCGATCTGTTCGGCGTTCGGCAGAGCGGGGAAGGCATCGTTGCCGCTTTGCTTGAGAACTGTACGGAAGAGCTTCTGGCAAAGAGTTCCGAAGCTGCATCAACAATCGTGCATACGCCGTCTTTGAAAAACAACGCGCTGCTTCAAGCGGCGATCGAACGGTACGGATCTGAAAACAGCATTGCAAGAAACTAAAAATCGCCGGAGATCCGGCGATTTTTTAGGAATCGATCGATTGATCTATCTCATCATGGACAGATACCGACCATGTTGTTTTATTCGTTTTACTTCAGGTTCTTTTCAGCATATTCGACCATGCGCTTGACCATTTCACCGCCAATGCTGCCGGCTTCCTGAGAGGTCAGATTACCGTTGTTGCCTTCTTTCAAATCGATATTCAGAGAAGACGCAACTTCCTCCTTCAGGTTCTGAAGACCGCTCTTATTCGTCATCGAATCATTATTATTCTTTTTCGTCATCTTTTTCACCTCCTTTTGTGATGATGGTATTAATTTTTCCGTTTCGGCATTTTTTCATACCTTCCAATATTTGCAAAAAAGGCAGAAGAAGTCTTGTTCTTTGTGTCCCTTCGTAGTATAATAAAATGAATTTTTATGGAGTGATAGTATGTTCGAACGCGTTTTTA
>CADAQS010000100.1 GCA_902790115.1 uncultured Eubacteriales bacterium
ACATGATTCTGCGGGAAGAAGATTTCCGTATAATACCCGGTCTGCAAATACTCTCTGCCGACGCGGCTCATATCCTTTACGATTACCGCCGAAACCTTCCCGGCTTCCACGTCTGCAACGAGACGGTTCCATGAAGGACGATTGAAGTTACCGCCGCTGAACCCATCGTCGGTATAATGGACGAACGGAACAAATCCGTGCTGCTTTACGTAATCCTCTAAAAAGAACTTTTGCGTCTGGATCGAAACGCTGTCGCCGGACAGCTCATCGTCGCGGGAGAGACGCTCGTAAAGCGCGGTGATCTGATTGGTAATGATAGGTTGTTTCATGAAGGTATCCTTTCGAGCTGCGGATGACCTTCCTGCGGTAACGCTATTATACCACATTCACCGCTGTTTGCAAGGATATCATTGCGGATCATCCGCAGCAGCATATCCTCTAAAGTTTGCGTACCGCTTTCGTTTACCGTGACCTTGACGCGGTACGTTGTGTTTCCGATTCGTTGGGTCAGATACATCCTGTCTCGCAAGCCCTCCTTTTCTCAAGATTCCGTTGAATGCGTGCCGTGTAACGATGCTGTTGGATAGATGGTCTATCATGATTGAAATCCTCTTTTCTATAAAAGTATTGGCCGATATTGTTCACTTCCCGATAACCGGTGCGATACAAAAAAGACGATCCCAGAAGCGAAGATCGTCCGATGCCATGTACATGGCAATGTTGGCTCTGTGTCATGTGTCGATAGGGTGTCCTCCTTATGTTTTATTTTCCATGATGGTTCCGTTCCCGTCCGCAGACAGTGCGTTACTGATGCTCCTTTCCGAACGGCAAAAGAAAAGCCAGCCCGAAAGCTGACCGAAGAATGCCGCTCTATTTGTTTTTCTTACTGTGCCGTTCCCGCTGCGGCGGTGCGAATATGCTGAACCTCAAAAAGTGAGGACAGTTATAAAAAATGGTGGGGGTAGTTATCATAATATCGAAATGGCCGTTGAAGCTGCCGTCTCAAGTGCTCCATTGGCGCACCGAACTACTCGTGCCCAAGATGGGTACGGAAAAAGTGGGAGTAGTATTCTATTACGCTTTTTCGTCGCAACTTGCATTGCATAGCCCTCTCACCTATAAAAGCAATTTCTACCCCCGAATTGTTCCTGCTAAAATAATATATTTATCGAAAACGCAAACGTGTACTTCAAACAATGCTCGCTAATCCTGTTCTCATGACCGTTGCCGTTCCTGTGTTGGGCTCGCGTGAGAGCTTTTCTTGAACACGTTATCGCAGCGGGCTATGCCCGCGACCTTACAACATATCTGTCCGGTTTTATGCTGTATCGCTGACGGTAGAACAGTATTCAGTTTTATGATTCAGCCGCAAAACTACATGGTCGTTCTCCTTTTGTTAATTGGAATAATCACGATTTGCAGGATGATTATTGCATCTAAAGGTGCAAGTAACTTGCACGTTTAAACGAGCCAAAATAATATATTTTTGAATTGTAGTATGATCGGAGTGATATGAAATGCCGGATATTGAGATGATCACAAAAAGGAGCATCCCATTTACGAGATGCTCCTCCAACTCTTATTTGGTTTTCTTTAAGTATAAATCAAATCGTGCAGTATGATTTCATCCACGCGGTTATAAATGCTGTTCATGGCGCCAACCCAAGCCATTTGATCTCTGCGCTTCAACTCCTCTGTTACGCCTTCGGTTTTCTGGAATTGCTTGACCAACCGTTCCCGCATATTCATTGCTTCTTCGTTGATCTCAATCAAATGCTGCGTGATCGTTCCGTTCATGAGCATCCGGTTATAGGTTCCCTTCCGATGCTCTTTCAGGTATCGTTTCCGTCGCCAGCCCCAGATACCAATGTCGCCATCCGACTGTTCGTCCATGACAAGGTTTGGAATTAATACCTGACCGACCTCTGTGTATGTTCCTCCGCGTTCTTCAAAATAAGACTTCATTTTCAAAACCTCCTGTGATAAAATAATGGTGCGGCTAACCGCAAAAGAACGAACTCCTTTCCGATAGCCGCACTGTTTTCTTCTTTTACCGCAGGAAGACCATTTCGCAGCTATTCTGTAGTAGTGGTTTGAAACCACCCTTTACAGAATACAGCTGAAGCCGGTTTCTCCTGTTCCACTGCGCTTCGTTACAGAAGTGCCGTCGCGCGCTTCCCGCGCGCCGCCATCGACGGAAGCGTATACTTTTGCTATCGCGAGTGAGAAAACCGGCTAATTTACGGCAAATAAGAAAAGGAAAGGCGGGAAAACCTGCCTTTCCTTCCTGTCTGTATGAAAACTGTCGTAAATGGTCTGGAGCCTTTCTCGACAGTCTGAGGGATCTCCGAAGAGGTCCCTCTCGCAACAGAATTCGTTACTCCTGTTCGGTCGGATACTCCGACTTGCCGGTGATCTTCTTTTTGAGGATCTTGCCCATGCGCTTTAAGGCGTAAGGTCCGACGAGGCTTATCATCTCCTCTGCGGTGTGCATGTCGGACGCCGCCGGGATGTCGCGGGTCAAATGAATCGCGTCGAATTCGCAGCGCGTCGTGCAGAGACCGCAGCCGACGCACTGGTTCAGGTCAACGACGGTCGCGCCGCAGCCGAGGCAGCGGTTGGCTTCTTTCTTGACCTGCTCCTCGGTCAGCGGGAGGCGCAGATCATCGAACGTCTCGCGCGCTTTGCCGCTCTTTTCGCCGGGGCGCTGGCGCGATGCGTTGTCGAACGATTCCGGCAGCGTGATGTCGTCGCGGTTGAATTCGATAAACTCGCGCAGATCTCTGCCGATCGTCAGCGACTGACCCGGATGCACGAAGCGGTTGATCGAAACCATGCCCTGCTTGCCGTCCGCGATCGCGTCGATCGCAAACCGTGCGCCGCGGAAGATGTCGCCGCCGACGAAGATGTCCGGCTCGCCGGTCTGGAACGTGACCGGATCCGCGACCGCGGTGCCGTTCGGACGAACGACGACCTTGCTGCCCTTGAGCAGGTCGCCCCACTCGGCCGCCTGACCGATCGCCATCAGCACGTTCTCGCACGGAATCGTGATCGTATCATTCTCGTCATACTGCGGCGCAAAGCGGTGTTCGCCGTCGAATACGCGCGTGCAGCGCTTGAACACGATGCCGGTAACCTTGCCGTTCTCGGAAAGAACCTCCTTGGGACCCCAGCCGTTTTGAATCCCGATGCCCTCGCCGAGCACTTCCTCGATCTCGTCCTTTGCCGCGGGCATTTCGTCCCGCTGTTCCAGACACAGCATCGTGACCTTGCCGTTTGTGCAGCGCAGCGCCGTCCGCGCAACGTCCGCCGCGACGTTGCCGCCGCCGACGACCACGACGTCGCCGCTGAGCGTTTCGCCGCCCTTCTGGTTGACGCGCTTTAAGAAGCTGACGCCGGATTCGACGCCCTTTGCGTCCTCACCCGGAACGCCCGCGAGCCGTCCGCCCTGCAGACCGATCGCCACATAGAACGCCTTATAGCCCTGCTTGCGCAGCTCGTCCAGCGTGATGTCCTTGCCGACCTCAACGCCGCAGCGGATCTCGGCGCCCATCTTTTCGATGATCTCGATCTCCCTCTCCAGCACGGTCTTTTCGAGGCGGAAATTCGGGATGCCGTTGATCAGCATGCCGCCCGGACGGCTTTCCTTTTCAAAGACCGTGACCGGATAGCCTTCGGTCCGCAGATAGTACGCCGCCGAAAGACCTGCGGGGCCTGCGCCGATCACCGCGATCTTGAAGTCATCCCACTGCTTGCCTTCGCCGTTCTCGCAGATCACCGTGAAGTCCTGCGGGTTCTTGAGCTCCCACTGGGCAAGGAACTTCTTAATCTCGTCGATCGCGACCGGCTGATCGACCGTGCCGCGCGTGCAGCGATCCTCGCAGCGGCGGTTGCAGATCGCGCCGCAGACCGCGGGGAACGGGTTGTCCTGCCGAATCAGGCGAACCGCTTCGGCATACCGTCCTTCGGCCGCCATCTTGATATAGCCCTGCACGGCAATGTGCGCGGGACAGGCCGTCTTGCACGGCGCCGTACCGGTGTCGTAGCAGTTGATTTTGTTCGTGTCGCGGTAGTTCGGATCCCACCGATCCTCGCCCCAGACGTTGTCATCCGGCAGATCGTGCATCGGGTACTTGACGCGCGTTCCGTCCGCCTTGCACAGCTTCTGTCCGAGCCGGGCCGCGCCCGCCGGGCAGACCTCGACGCACTTGCCGCAGGCGACGCACTTTGATTTGTCAACGTGCGCACGGTACGCGGAGCGCGACATGTTCGGCGTGTTGAACAGCTGCGAAGTTCTCAGGCCGTAGCAGCTTCCCGCCGAACAGTTGCAGATGCCGACGATGCGGTTCGGACCGTCCAGATTCGTGATCTGATGCACATAGCCCTTGCGCTCGGCGCGCTCGAGAATCTCGATGACCTGCTCGCGCGTGACGTAATGCGCGTCCTTGCCGCTTTCCACAAGGAACTCCGCGATATCGCCGACGCCGATGCACATCTGACCTTCGATGTCGCCTACGCCCTCGCCGCGGATCCGCTGCGCTTTGCGGCAGGCGCAGACCATCGTGCAGAATTTGTCGTTCTTATTCAGCCAATGCGACAGATGCTCGACGCTGACCGACGTCGGGCAGGCGTCGATCGCCTTTTCGACCGGGATCACGTGCATGCCGATGCCCGCGCCGCCCGGCGGAACGAGCTTGCTCGCAAGCTCCAGCGGTTCCTGCGGCGCGAGATTGAACATCGTCGCGACTTCGGGATGCTCGTCGGGCAGGGTCGGGTGCTCCACCATGTACTCGCCGGAACCGACGACCCACTTCGGCACCCAGTACTGGATGTGCTGATCGGGATTGTCGCGGTTCTGCTCCAGAATGCCGATCCACAGCAGGTGATCGATGATCTTCTGCGCTTCCTCCTCGGTCATGTTGTTGCGCTCTGCCAGCTCCTTGGTCACAAGGCCGGTGCGGCGCTTCTGGAAGCTCAGCATGAACTTGACCTCTTCCTTGGTCAGCATGCGGTCGAGAATCCAGAAATCCATGTGGTTTTCCTTCATGCCGCCCGGCAGCTTTCTCGGAATGTTGTCGGTGATCATCAGCGCGAGCTTTTTGACCAGCTTTGCCTTTTCGGGATCGTCGCAATGGTAGTCGGTGATCGGGAAATCCCGCTCGTTGACATGGATCTTCTGATTTACTTCTTTTACCATAATGACTCCTTATTCAATCGGGATCTTGATCGTCAGATCGGACAGCGGATACGTCGCACAGGCATGGACGTAGTTGAAGTCCTTGTCCGCGGCCCGGCGCCCGTCGCCCTCGGGACAGACGTAGTAATCGCCCTTCAAGACCTTTGTCCGGCAGAAACCGCACTCGCCGCTGCGGCAATCGGTCAGAAGAACGATGCCGGCGCGCTCACATGCGACCACGAGCGATTCGTTCGCCCTTGCCGGGATCTCATCCTTATGGATGCCGCGCATGACGGTCATCGTATAGACGTCGTCCTTCTTCTCCGCCGGATAGCCCGGGAAGGAAGCGATGTCCTTGGCCTGGCCGAACATCTCAAAGCGGATCCGGCGCTGCGGCACGTTCAGCTTCTTGACCTCCTCGCGCAGGAACCGGTACATGACCTGCGGTCCGCAGATGAAATAGGTCGTGTCTCCCTTGCTGTACTTTTGGATCAGTTCGGCGGTCAGAAATCCCCGCTCGCCCTTCCAGTCGGGTTCATCGCCCGAAAGCACATGCACGACGTGCACCTTCTCGCCCTCGAGTGCGGCCAGTTCATCCCTCAGGATGATATCGCTCGAATCCGCCGAGCCGTACAGGATCGTCAGATCGAAATCGAGCGTTCCGTGCGCGATTTCCTTCGCCATCGCGGCAAACGGCGTGATGCCGACGCCGCCCGCCAGCGCAACCACATGCTTAGCGTCGCGCAGCGGCTCCCAGTAGAACTGTCCGAGGCCCATCGAACCGGCAACGCGGTCGCCGACCTTGAGCGTGTCGTTGATATAGTCCGCGATGAAGCCGTCGCCCTTGGAACGGCGCACCGTGATCTCGACAAAGCCGTTCTCCTGCCGCGCTTCAAACGGTGCGGACGAGATCGAATACGGACGGCAGATGATCTTGCCGTCGATCATAAACGCCAGCGAAATGAACTGACCGGCATAGAACGGCGGCAGCTTGCCGCCGTTGACCTTTTCGAACCGGACGGTCTTTGCGGTCTTCGACGCCTCACGGATCTGTGTGACGACAAGATCGATCTTGCCCGGATGCCACTCCCGAGCGACTTCGCCGATCGGATCGACGGATTCGGGTTTTGCGGATGCGTTCCGGAACGCGGCAAGGCGCGCCTTCGTCACGCGGGATGCGCCGCCGACGTCCTTCAGAAATCCTTTGATCTTCATTTTGCAGCCGCCTCCTTCTTCGCTTTGATGTCATCGAGCACGTTCTTCGCCGCCTTGCGGCCGTTCGTCACGGCAGGACCCATGCCGTCGCCCGAGATCTGATGCGCGCCGGAGAATTCGAGTCCTTCGATGAACTTCTCCTCCTCGGCGGTCTGCAGCCGCGCGACGATATGATCCTCCATCGTGTGCGCATAGCCGTAGATGCAGCCGTTCCATGCGTTCGCATAGTGTGCGACGGTCATCGGCGTTTCGATGACGATCTCGAGAATGTGGTCGAGCAGGTTGACGCCGAGGTACTTGCTCATGTCGTCGATGACCTGCTTTGCGACCTCGTGCTTGACGCGGTCGTAATCGTCCGCCGTAACGGTCTTCCAGCCGTCCACGCGCGGCAGGACCGTGATCGAATACGAGCAGGTTCCCTCGGGCGTGACGCCGGGATTGCCGTAGTTGTGGCAGATGCAGGTCAGATAGTGATACGGCCCGAGGCCGGCCAGATCGCGGTAGATCGCGTCGGTATCCATCGTATCGCCGTGGAACACGCTGTAATCGCGGATGTTCAGTTCCTCCGCCGGCTTGTCGAGGATCATGATCACGGAGAACGCCGTTAAGCTGATGCGCCGTCCGTTGACCATCTTGATCGCGCCCTCCGGCACTTCGGAGGCCGGTTCGATCATCGACGTATAG
Organism: uncultured Eubacteriales bacterium; assembly: GCA_902790115.1. Taxonomy (GTDB): domain Bacteria; phylum Bacillota; class Clostridia; order Christensenellales; family CAG-138; genus UBA3792. The sequence continues at coordinate 7,076 of CADAQS010000100.1, forward strand.
ACCTTGTTCGGATAGGCCGAGCAGATCACGTAGTCGGCATGGATCTCGTCGCCGCGCGCGGTGCGTACGCCGTACGCCTTACCGTCTTTGACCAGAATCTTATCGACATGCTGCCGATATTCGATCTGAACGCCCATCGCCTCCGCGCGCTCCGCCATTTTGAGGCTCATCTCGTGGCTGAGCTTCTTCGGAATGTACGAACCGTAACCGACGTAATCCGCCATCAGCACGGAATAGATCGTAAACGGCAGATCGGAAAAGCCGCTTCCGACATACATCCAGTACGGCGCGAGCAGATCGTACGCCTTTTTCGGCAGATCGAACGTGTCGAGCACTTCCTTGGTGGAATAGCCCGCGGTCTTGACGAACGCTTCGTGCTTGAGCAGCATCTTCGCTTTGCTCATCGGATGGATCGAAAGCTCGTTGACCGAGTCGAACACCTGATTGCAGAGGTTCAGCACCTTCATGACCTTTTCATAGCTGCCGGGCGCGACCGCGTCGATCTCCTTCGCGAACGTTTCAAAGCCCGGATGCAGCGTGACCTCGATATCGGGCAGCGACGCATGATACGCCTCCGGAACCTTGAGCCACTCGACGTCCACGCCCATGTCGTCGAAGAACTTACCGACCTTGAGGCGGTTGTTCTTCTCGCCGATCGACATCATTTCGTGCAGCGTCGCTTCCATCTCGATGCCGCTGCGGACGAAACTCGTCGCAAGGCCGCCGGGCAGGTTATGCCGCTCGAGCACCAGTACGTCGAGTCCCTTGTCCGCGAGCATCAGCGCGGAGCTCAGACCCGCCAGTGCGCCGCCGATCACGATCACATCATAGTGATCCTTGTAGAATTTCATATCCTTCCTCCTTACAGAAGATAAGGGAGCGGTGCTGACCGCTCCCTATTGTGCGTCTCCATTAAAAGAATCGTTCAACGAGCTCGCGGGAGTAC
>CADAQS010000101.1 GCA_902790115.1 uncultured Eubacteriales bacterium
ATAGTGATAAAAATACGAATACAGTCTTTCGGTGGGAAGCGGGAACGTCCGGTTCAGGATCCGGTATTCATAGGTTTTTACGCTTTTTGTATAACGCGGATGAAAATCCGGCGCCGTCTCAAAGGAGCGCTGGATCCGGATGTCCTCCGGCAGCCGCTGGTTCAGCGCATAAGAGATCTTGTCCCCCGGGATCCGTGTCTCTGTATCAAACACGGCAACGTTGCCCAGTGCGTGCACGCCGGCGTCCGTACGGCTTGCGCCCATAACAGATATCTCTTCTCCCAGCAGATCGTTCAGGCAGCGGTTCAGCACTTCCTGCACCGAAATGCCGTTTTTCTGGATCTGCCAGCCGCAGTAGGCGGTCCCGTCATACGCCACGATCAACGCGATTCTTTTCATGATTTTCCTCTCATATGCCGAAGATCCGAAACAGGATCGCGATTGCCAGGTAAATGATCAAAATCAGATAGGCGGCAAGGTCGAGCCTTGTATACCGCAGCGGCTTCATCTGTGTACGGCTTCCGCCGTGATAGCAGCGGGCTTCCATGGCCATGGCCAGATCGTTGGCCCGCCGGAAGGCGGAAATAAAAAGCGGCACCAGAAGCGGTATCATGTTCTTTGCCTTCCGGATGATGCTGCCGCTTTCAAAATCGGCGCCTCTGGCCAGCTGTGCTTTCATGATCTTGTCCGTCTCTTCCATAAGGATCGGAATAAACCGCAGCGCTATGGACATCATCAGCGCGATTTCGTGAACCGGAATGCGGATCCGGTTCAGAGGAGCCATCAGATCCTTCAGGCCGTCCGTCAGCTGATTCGGCGTTGTGGTCAGGGTCATCAGGGAAGAACCTGTCACCAGATAGATCAGACGAATGGCCATCTTTCCTGCCAGGATCAATCCTTCCTTCGTAACTTTCAGGATTTTCCACTGCCACAGCACTTCGCCAGGCGTCAGAAAGATATTGAACACGACCGTAATGAGCATGATCACCAGAACTGCCTTCAGTCCTTTTACGATCAGCCGGAACGGGATTCCCGACAGATCGAGCATCGTCAAAATGTTGGTATAGCACATCTCATACAGGAGCGAAAAACCGATGATATCGAAATCGCGCAGCGGCGATTTCGTTTCCATCGTGAACAACGGCTGACCGTTGCGGCGCAGAGCCTGCTCCATATCGGTCCAGGGCGCATAGCAACGTTCGCAGTATACGCCTTCCATCTGGTTGATCGTGTGATACAGGATACGGCTTCCCATGTGGGACATGCCGATCTCATATACGTCGGGAAAACAGAGTGCAAAACGATAATCGTATTCGCTCTTTTCGATCATGTTCCATTCGTGTCCGATATAGCGTGCAGGTTTTTCCACCTGCATCAGCAGTTTTTCCAACGTGACGTCGTCCAATTCAGCAATCTCCATTTCGCACCGTTCGCAAAGATATTTCCATACAGAATGCAGTATATCATGTAATCTTCATTTGGTCAATTCCATTCCGAAAATCAACATTTCCGTGAAACCTTTGATTTTTCCATTGCCTTTCGTGCGGTTTTCTGATACGATCGATCTATGAAAAACTTCCGTCGAAAACTGAACTTCCTGCTTGCATTGCTGCTTTTATGCACAGCTGTTTTGGGCTGTGTTTCGGCTGCTCCAAAGAATCCGTCGCTGGATCTGTATGTATTCGCCTGCGGAAAAGCAGACAGCATGCTGCTGCTGTTCGACGGATACTCGGTTCTGATCGACACCGGTGAAAACGGTGACGGTGACGAGCTGGTGCATGAGCTGCTTGCCTTAAAGGTTGAAAAGATCGACCTTTTGATCCTGACCCACCACGACAAGGATCATATCGGCGGAGCGGATACCATTCTGAACAACATGCCCGTTGCCGAAGTGCGCCTTCCGGACTATCAGAACGACTCCAAACAGTACATCCAGCTGAACGCCGCATTGGAACAGAGTCATGCCGATGTAATCCGGATGCAGGACGAAGCAAGCTTCTCCCTCGGCTCTGCGGATTTTACGATCTGGACTTCTTCGATCGAATATACCGGCAAAAACGACAACGAGCAGTCCCTGATCACCAAGGTCGTTTTCGGCGGCAAAACGATGCTTTTTATGGGGGACGCCGAAGAGGCATGGCTCAAGGATCTTTGCCTCGGCTCCAAAAACCTGACCTGTGACGTTCTGAAGCTTCCGCATCACGGCGTTTACGACAAGAATCTTCCTGCGTTGTTGACCGTTTCCATGCCGGAGTACGTTCTGATTACGGACTCTGTGAAGAACCCTGCTGAAGAAAAGACGGTGAGTCTTCTGGATACGTTTGAATGCACCGTATATCAGACGATGAACGGTCCGATTCATCTGCATTTGGAAAACGGCGCACTCGATGCGGAGCAGTTTCACTTATAATCGACCGATATAACGAGGTTTTTATGGCAACTGACGGACTTTCCCTGTACGCGACAATCTGCGAGCTGCAGACACTGGTCGGCGCACGGATCGATAAAATACAGCAGCCGGATCGTGATATTCTTCTGATTCATCTGCACGGTCCCGCCTGCGGCCGTGTCAAGCTGATGCTCAATATCCATAATGAAAACGGCCGGATCCAGCTGACAGAATCCGCCTATGAAAATCCGGACGTCGCTCCGGCTTTTTGCATGCTGCTTCGAAAGCATCTGATCGGCTGCCGCGTTGCCTCACTGGAACAAGCCGGCATGGACCGGATCGCCGTTTTTTCTTTGTACGGCAAAAACGAGCTGCAGGACGAAGTGCATCTGAAGCTGATCGTTGAACTGATGGGCAAACACGGCAATCTGTTTCTTGTCGACGCCGACGGTCGGATTATCGACTGCATGCGGCACTTCGGTATCAACGAAGACGCCGCGCGGATCTGTCTTCCGAACTGCAGGTATGAAGAGCCGCCCAAGCAGGAACGGCTGCATCCGTTTTCAGCGACCGAAGAGGAGTTAACTGCGCTATGCGGCAATCGTCCGCCGCGTATGTGGCTCGGCGACGCGGTGCTCGGCATCTCGCGTCTTTGTGCGCAGCAGATCTGTTTCGACGATCTTCCGCCCGAGCAGATCGGTCACGCATGCTATACGGTGTTTCAGGAGTTGTCCGCAGGGCATTTTACCCCGTCTGTTCTGCCGAATCGCGGCGTACTGCCGTTTGTCCCGAAAAACGCCGGATATCTTTCTTTTCCGACGATGTGCAAGGCGCAGGAAGCGTTCTACCGGATGCGTGATGAGCAGGCGATTTTGACCAAACGCCGTTCCGCCTTGCGATCGGTCACCGAGCATGCGTTCAAGCGCGTGGAAAAAAAACTGGATGCGTGCATGCTGCAAATCTCCGACAATGAGACGATGGAGCGCGACCTCCGGTTCGGTGAATTGCTGACTGCCAATCTCGGTATGCTGAAAAACGCAGTATCGAACGCCGTCGTCATCGATTATTATGCGGATCCGCCTTGCGAGACCGTCATTCCGCTCGATGTCCGGTACTCGGTTCAGCAGAACGCGCAGCGGTACTTCAAGCGTTACCGCAAAGCCAAGGCGGCGCAAAAATACGCCTTGGAACAGAAAGATACTCTGATCGCGGAACGCGATTATCTGGAAGGTGTTCTTTTGGACGTGGAATTGTGTTCTTCCGCCGAGGAGCTGAACGAACTACGCGAAGAACTGATTGCGGAAGGGTATCTCAAGGCTGCTTCGGAAAGACGATCCGGTCCCGCCCTAATCAAAAGCGAGCCGCTCCGGTATTGTGCTCCGGACGGAACCATGATCCGTGTCGGTAAAAATAACCGGCAAAACGAGAAACTGCTGAAAACGGAAGCGCCAGATTTCTACTGGCTGCATGCAAAGAACATAGCCGCGAGCCACGTCTATATCGAATCCGAATCGCCGTCCACAGAGACGCTGCAGCTTGCCGCCGAGATAGCCGCCTATCACAGCAAGGCTTCGTCGTCGGGGCAGGTGCCGGTCGATTATACGCTCCACCGATATGTGAAAAAGCCATCCGGCGTAAGACCCGGATTTGTCAATTATTTTCATCAGCATACGATGTATGTCACGCCGGATGCTAAAAAGATCGAACCGTATCGTGTTCCCTGAACGGAGGTTTCCATATGAAATTATTACTTGCAACGAACAACGCGCATAAAGTGACGGAAATCAAAGCGATTCTCGGAAGCTTCTTTTCGGAAGTCTTTACGCTGAAAGAAGCCGGGCTTTCCTTTGAGGCGGTTGAAGACGGCACGACGTTTGAAGAAAACGCGCTGAAAAAAGCGCAGCAGACGCTCGATTATGCCGGAAACCAGTTTGACGCCGCGCTCGCCGATGACAGCGGTCTATGCGTGGATGCACTTGACGGTGCACCGGGCGTTTACTCTGCTCGCTTTGCCGGTGAAGGACATGACGACGCCGCAAACAACCGCTATTTGATGGAGGAGCTGAAAGACGTTCCGTTCGAGCAGCGCACCGCGCAGTTTGTATCCTGCATCGCGCTTGTCCGCAGGAACAAGGAACCAATCTGCGTTCGCGGCGCCGTGGACGGTACAATTCTATTTGAGGCACATGGAGAAAACGGTTTCGGCTATGACCCGTACTTCTGGTATGCACCGCTCAAGAAAAGCTTTGCCGAGCTTTCTCCGGAGCAGAAAAACGCCGTCAGTCACCGTCACAACGCTCTGGTGCTTTTGAAGGAGGCGCTCGATGGCGAAGATCGGGGTCTTCTCTGATTCCCACGGAAATATTGAGTCTCTGAACAGACTTCTTCCCCGCATCGGGCAAGTTGATTCCGTCTTTTTTCTCGGTGATATCGTAGAGGACGCACCGCGGATTGCAAACCGGTTGAACAGCGGGTTTGTTTCGGTACGCGGAAACTGCGACGGATGGGCAGAAGAGCCGCTCGAGCAGATCGTTCCCTGGCTCGGTCACCGGATTCTGCTGCTGCACGGACATACCTGTTCCGGAAAGCTTTCGCTTGTATATAAGGCTAAATCCGAAAGTTGCGATATCGTCTGCTACGGGCACTCCCATGTTCCGTCCGTAGAAACGGAGCAGGGTATTCTGCTCTTGAACCCCGGCAGTCTTTCCCGTCCCCGGACGCGGCTCGGTCCGAGCTGTGCGGTCCTGCATCTGACCGAAACGGATGCAACCGCCGAATTGCTGTTTGCCGACGAAACAGATTCTGCATTTTAAACGAAAAGGATTTACAAAATCCTCATACTTGGCGCATTGACTTTCCGGTTAAAGGAAAGTAAACTAAAATAAGATTTTTATCCGAGAGGGTTTCATGATACATTTTAGAAAGATTCTGACAGGCGCACTCGCCTCTTTTCTTGCAGCAGCTTCCGTGGCATTTCCGGCTCCCGTCAAAGCCGACGAGTTTGATATTTCCACCATCTATGAACCGTATTTTATGGTTTCGGACGCCGACAATCCGACCGTAGCGCTCGACGGACTCGAAAAGGATGCGGATCTTCGCGTTTTTCCCGCCAGCACGACCAAGGTTCTTTCCTGTATTGTAGCAATCGAGCAGACCGAACAAAACGGAAAGTCCTTCTCCGATATGGTTTCTGTCTCTGCAAATGCGGTTGATTTCGGACGCGGCAATTCCCTGATGGGCTTGGAAGAGGGCGATTCCTATTCTCTGGAGGATCTTCTCTACGGTATGATGCTGCCAAGCGGAAACGACGCCGCCATCGCGATTGCCGAGCACATTGCGGGCAGCACCAAGGCGTTCGCTGCCTTAATGAACGCAAAAGCGCAGCAACTCGGCATGACGAGTTCGCATTTTGTGACCGTTCACGGCAAGCACAACGACGACCATTATACGACCGTGCGCGATATGGCAAAGCTGACCGCCTATGCGTTGAAAAACGAGATGTTCTGTAAAATTGTCTCAACCGCGACCTATACCGCAGAAAGCGGACCGCGCGCCATTGAGCTTGTCAATTCCAATCGCATGCTGATCGACACGCCGCCGACCGAAAAGCTGCAGAACCCGATCTCGTGTCTCTATGAGAATTGTATCGGCGTCAAGACCGGCGATACGACGCAGGCAGGCAAATGCCTGATCGCGGCCGCCCGTAAGGAAGGCATCACGCTGATTGCAATCCTTTATGGCGGCACGCTGGGCGACAGCTCTTACGACGCAGGCGCAAGCGACAGCCGGCGTGACCCTTATAACGCCTATCGTTTTCAGGATGCCAAACGTCTGTTTGAGTATGAATTCAACAAAATGGAACGCTCCGTCACCCTGCAGGAGCTCAAGCAGAGCGGTCTGCAAACGGAGTTTGAAATCCGGGTTCCGAACGCAATCATCGATGATCCCAACGGTGGCATCCTGACGGTTCGAGCCGATCTTGCGGATTCGATGACGATGAATCTGATGGAGCCGAAGCTTCGCGCGATTCTGGACAATGCCGCAACGCTTCAATTCTATTTCATGGCACCAAATGGAATAGAGGGACTCACAGTTGAAATTGGCGGTGTGGAATACACGATCCATTCGACTTCCACAAGCGGCAAATACTATGTTGAGATTACGCAGATGTCGGCAGGTGACTTCAGGAAGGTATTAACTGCCAAATTCAAACTGAATGGAACCGAGACCGGCCAGGCGTTCTCATACAGCATGAATACCTATGTCAGTCAGGTGGAGAATCATGCGACCTTTGGCAGTCTTGCTCAGAGGCTTTATAACTATGGAAAATCTGCATATAACTATGTAAATTAAGGAGGTAAAAATGGACAGAGA
>CADAQS010000102.1 GCA_902790115.1 uncultured Eubacteriales bacterium
TCCGAGAGCACGTAATCGGAAAGCACGCCCTCGTCGTAATCGCCGAAAACGCGCTCTCCGTCAATCAGACTGACCTGCGTGACGGCAGTCTTTCCCTCGTGGACGGATAAGTGCGACACGTCCACACCCTTCTCGGCAACGGCGCGGCGCATCAGCGCGCCAAAACCATCATTCCCGACCGGGCCGATATAGGAGGCCTCGCCGCCAAGACGCACGGTGTAGACGGCCATGTTGACCGGACCGCCGCCCGGATAGGCTTTTCCGCCCTCCACATTATTATAAAAATCCACGCAGTTGCTTCCAACCGCAGCAAGTTTCATGTTCTCACCTCTCAAAGCAACAGACGTATCTTGCTTAGTATCTTATCCGATTATTGTGAAAAAATCAACTCGATTTTTTATCAGACGCAGCTGTCGGTTAACGGGACCTGATCGAGATTCGTCATTTGCTGCTGTTTCCTTCCATGTTATCAACAAACTCCTTCAGCAGGATCTCATGCCGGAATGATTTCTGACGGACGCACATTGCGTCCGGCGAGATGAGATAGTCGACGAGGCAGATCTTCGGGATCAGGTATTTGCCTGAAACAAGGAACGCATTGACACGCCCGGTCACGCACCATTTGACGATGGCCGACTGGGAATAGCCGAGCATTGCAAGCAAGGCGAGCAGTATCATTTCGGAGCGCAAGCGGAGAAGCATCATTAGCTGCCGCAGGCAGCTACATCATTGACCTACTCTCGTTTTTGCACTAGCGTACAAGTACGAGATATTATGAGCGAATCGAGCGAAGCGTTTGGTGGAAAACCTATGAATTGCTCCGAAGTGAATGAACTTATTGATGAATGGATACCGAGACGTAGCGATAATAAACGTGTTTTTGATGCAAAGTCTAAACCTGCTAAATTCAGCGGTGGAGAACAGCGACTCTTATCTGTTCTGTCGGTAGTTGCCACAAGACCAAAGGCAAAGCTCTTTCTCATTGACGAACCATTGAACAACCTTGATTTTGTCAATGCTCAGAATATCAGCAACATCTTGAATAGAGTTATTCTATCAAACCCGAAGATGGGATTGATTATGATCAGCCACTGTCGTATATTTCTTTCATTACGCGAGAGATTAAACTTTCGTCTGAAGGCATTATAGAATTATCTGATCATTATACTTGTCATAGTTGCTTTGGTGATCCTGATAATCAAGGGTTTTATCATTAACTGGATTAGCAAGAAAGACTATTGATTGATGGAAAACGGACGTCTGTGGAAATATGCCAGCGTATGCCAAATCGTATGCCAATTTCCCATAGGAAGTTGTAGGGTTTTAGAGGGTTTCGGAATCCGGGATGGATACTAATCATCCGATTCATAAGGGTTTATAAGGTTTTAGTGACTTTCAGAGGTTCGTGTATTCTATATCCCCACAATGAAGCCGAAAGACAAGAAGCCGGGCGAAGCCAAGCAGGACAAAAACGACATTTCGGAAGCAGTTGCAGAAGCCGCTGCCCCCGCCGTCGAAGCGCCCGCCGAGCCGGAAAAGATCGACTTCACCGGCGTGGAGATCGAGCCGCTGTTCCAGGACTATGTAGACTTTGAGACCTTCTCCAAGTCCGACTTCCGTGCTGTCAAGGTGCTCGCCTGCGAAGCCGTCCCGAAGTCCAAGAAGCTCTTGAAGTTCACGCTGGACGACGGCACCGGCACGGAGCGCACGATTTTGTCGGGCATTCACGCTTACTATGAACCCGAACAGCTCATCGGCAAGACGCTCGTTGCAATCACGAACCTGCCGCCCCGGGCCATGATGGGCCTTGAATCCTGCGGTATGCTGCTCTCCGCTGTCCACAAGAAGGACGGTGAGGAACGGCTGAACCTTTTGATGGTTGACCCGCACATCCCGGCTGGTGCAAAGCTGTACTGATCGAATAGAACCACAAACACCTCGGAGAAATCCGAGGTGTTTTTTTATGTACTTTTCAGACATTTCCACCTATCAATTCCCCTCCCATTTTCGTCCAAAATACACCAATTTACACCAGTCGTACACCAATCTTCCAACTTGCAGCGATCGTACATTCTTCCCCGCGAAAAGGCGATGGCATATAAAATGCGGCTCGAAGCAATGAAGCGACAAGGAAAACGAACAGATTTAACTTCTGGCCCAGTGGGCCAAAAGTTAAATGCTCGGAATGAACTCGCAGAAATCTCTGAAGATAGTGCGAGACAAATTCAGCGATATGTACGGCTTGCCCAATATCTTCTTGGTCATGCTGACGTTACCACCACGCTGAACATATACAGCCATTGTACAGAAGAAATAATGGAAAATGCAAGAAATGCTTTGGATTCCAACAAATTCATGCACGAATAACACAACTGTCCCGCCGACTATCGGCGGGACAGTTGGATTCTTTCTTGAACCGTCATGCGGTAGGAAAAAATAACCAATCCACAGCCTCCCCAACAGTGTAGCGCATGACCCTGTCGAGGGTCACTAAAACTACGAAATCTATTATACGAGCTAAATATATCATTTCTCCATCCGTTCAAGTCGCTCCACATAATCGCAGGTCTTTTTAAACCCTGAACACACGATGAATTTCATGCCTGCTTTAGCACCCGTATTTGCTGTATATATCAGCAGCGGGGCAGCGCATTTCGGGCATTTCCGATCCGTCGTGACAGGCGCAACGTATTGGGTGTTTGGGAGTGGCATCGGGGCTCTTTTTACTACGTTCATCACTGTTTTCAGCTCATCCTCATTGAGAAACAAGGAAAGCAAAAACTGCAGGACGCTGCTGTTATGCTGCTGCAAGAAATGAAAGATCACGTATAACTGATCAGCCGAAACCGCCCCTATCCTTTGTGTATACGATGGTCAGTTTCGATACGATGGCCATTTCTACGCCGAAGGAACTGCCGGAGATTGATTTCTTCCTGACTCGCCCGTTTCTCTATGTCATCGAAGCATTCGACGGCACGGTGCTGTTCATCGGATCGGTAACTGCCCCCTCTGCGGGCAAATAAGCGCACCCTGCGTCTGAACGGCATCAAGGTTCTGAAGCGGATCACTTTCGGCTGCCGCAGCTTTACCAACTTCCGGCAGCCCGTTCTGTTATTCCATACGACTGAGCGCGGCGAATCCACCGTCCCGTGGGGCGGTGGATCCGTTTTTGCTCGTTTCTTTCCGCTGGCCCGGCCCAACGATCGACATTGTACCGCAAAAGGCCGCCGGAAATCCGGCGATTCATTGTTAAGAACAAGGATCAGAGTGTTTGCTCCGTATGGGCAGCCGCGCTGCGGTAAACGGCTTCGATGATGGCAACCGATTTGCGCGCCTCACGGGCGTCTATGTCTACAGGCGTGCCGTTTTCAATCGCCTCGACGATGCGGGCAATTTGGCGGCAATGGTTTTCCGCAGCAAATGCCATTGGGTCGGCAGCGCGATTGTTTTTAACGCTGCCCTTGGCAATCAGTTCGTCTGCTGTTTCATCCATGGGGTCGCTGTCAAGAAACGCCCATGTTGTGATCGCGCCGTCGGTAATCACGGCGCTGCCGCGCTCGCCGACGATCTGCAGTTCGGCGGGATAACCCGGGTAACTGGACGTTGTGCCGATGACCGTACCCAAAGCGCCGTTTGCAAACCGCAGGCAGACAACGGCGGTGTCTTCCGCTTCGATCGGATGCAGCAGCGTTCCGGTATAGGCGTACAAGGACGAGACGTCACCGCCGAGCCATTGCATCAGGTCGATATAATGAATGCTCTGGTTCATCAGCGCACCGCCGCCGTCCAGCGAAAGCGTGCCGTGCCATGGCGATGCAGTGTAGTATTCCGGCTTCCGATACCACCGCACCGACACGTTCAGATTGAGCAATCGGCCGAATCGACCGGCCTCGATCACGCGTTTCAAGAACATATTCGCGTCCGAAAAACGGTTGTTGAAGATACAACTCAGCACAACACGGTTCTGTTCACAGGCCGCGATCATGTGGTCGATCCGCTCGGTTGTGATCTCAATCGGCTTTTCGACAATCACATGGATACCGTAAGATGCAGCGTACAGCGTCGGTTCCATGTGCAGCCCGCTCGGCGTACAGACGGAAATCAGGTCAATATCGCCGCGATCCATCAGTGCGCGGCAGTCCGTATAATACGGGACGCCGAGCTGTTCACCCACGCGGCAGGCGCTTTGCTCGCTTTTGCTTGCCACCGCGCGAATCTCGGTACGCGGACATCTTTGGAACGCCGCGATGTGCATGGCCGCAATCGCGCCGCAGCCGATGATGCCAACTCTCAGCATGGTTCGTTCTCCTCTTGATACAGCAGTTCCAACAGCAGAGCAAGGGTGCGGATCACATGATACGGATCCTTGACGGGCAGCGCCACAACCTTGTTCATCGGCGCGCCATCGCGGTCACGGATCTGCACCCATTCCCGTACTTCCGCATCTGTCTGCGGAAACGTCGCGTATGCATAGTCGAATACGCGCGTATGCCATTGCCAAAAGGCTTCGTCGCCGGTTTCCAGATAGCAGCGCAGCGTGGTGTACAGCGCTTCGGAATGCACCCACCACAGTTTTCCGCCCCAATCCGCCAGTTGGCGCGACATGGGTTCCTGCTCCAGTCCTGTATTGTCACCCTCCGGTTTGCCGCCGCAAAGTCCCGCAAAGTGCAGAATGCCGCCGTATGGCGCATCCCATCCGGTTTGCAGCGCCGCTTTGGCGATGCGGTAAATCTGCGGCTTCCATTCCGCCTTTTCGGTCAGCGCGACAGAATCGAGCATGAACCACACGTTTTCAATCGAATGACCCGGATTGATGTGCCGCCCGAGCAGTTTATTGAGTTTGGTCCCGTCGGCGCAGATGATCTCCCGAATGTGCGCGTCTTCGTCGGTAAAGTTCTGCAGAATATCGCCGGTGAAGCCAACAAGTTGCTCTTTCAGAACTTCGCAGTAGGCAGGATCAAATTTGCCTGCCGCACCGTACAGTTCGGCGGCGACGTTTTCCAGAATCATCGGCACGCCGTGCGCCCGATAAGCAGGATTCAGCGGGTAAGGAAGCGTATGGAAACTGCCGGTTCGAATGCGGTCGAGGATGGATTCGTACAGGTCTTTGGCAAACCGGTAAGCATCCGGATCGTCGGCGACCTCGGCATACTTGCCGACGCCTGCCGCGACAAAGCAGTCGGCATAGATGCTGGCGTCGAGTGCATCGCAGCCGGCAGCATACTTCGGTGTGCCGTCCGCTTCGAGCAAAAACGCGCAGCGCAGCGGCTCTCCGGGCAGCAGAGCATGCCGCATCAGAAACGCCGCGCCCTGCCGGGAAAGGCGCAGAAACTCCGCACGCTCGGCTTTGGAAAAGATCGGCGCGGATAGGGACGCCAGTTTTGCAAACATCCACACAAACCGTCCCTGACTCCAGCAGTATTTATCACGGCTGACAAGCGTTTTGCCGTCGTTGGTAAAACAGTTTACAAAACCGCCGTGTTCCGTGTCCTCGCAGCGCGGGAGCCAGTAGAACAGAAACCGGTTTTTCAGTTCGTTTTCATAGAATCCGCGCAGCAGGCGGAGGCGACGTGTATCCATGGCATTCTCCTCAAAACATGGCCTTGCAGACTTTGTCCACCGCATGAATGATATCTGCAATATCGTCATCCGTATACAGCGGCCCGTGGCTGATGGCCATAAAACGATCAACAAGGTCGTTTGTGTGCGGACAGTCCTTTTCAGAACGCCATACAACGTTCTCAGCGTCACACCCTTTGCCGAACGGCGGCATGGCGTTGTTGAACATAGTCTTGGATTTGATCGGGTATTGATCGACAAGGTTGCAGCAGTACGACGTCGGTCCGCACGGAATGCCCTCGGCGGTTACGGCGTCAGAAAAGCGCTTTGCCTCCTCCTTGGAATGCAGCAGCACAATAAACGCAAACCCGCATTCACCGTCGGCCTGCCGGATCGTAAAACCCGGGCAGTCGGCGAAAGCGTCGATCAGCATTCGCTGATGACGACGGCAGGTTTCCAGAATGGACGGCAGCCGCCGCGCCTGCGCCAGCAGGTACGCGCCCTGCAGTTCCCCCATGCGCAGCTGCAGTCCCGCAAAACTCTGCTCGGGCGCTTTCAGCGCAGGATCGGTCAACTGCTCGGCAAAGAACGGGCGCAGAGAACCGAGATCGTGATAGCGCACGGCGCGCGCAAACAGGTTTTCGTCGTCAGTAAAGAGCATACCGCCTTCGCCGCAGGTAATCATCTTGTGCGTTTGAAAACTGGTGATGGCGAGTCTTCCGAACGTGCCGAGTTTTTTTTCGGCAAAACTGCCGCCGAGCGCCTGCGCGACGTCCTCGATCACCATAATGCCGTGCGCATCGGCAATCTCCATGATCCGGTCCATTTTGGCCGGACAACCCTGATAATGCACCGGAATCACGCCCTTGGTTTTCGGCGTAATTTTGCGGGCAAAATCTTCGGGATCCATGTTCAGATCCTCGCCGATATCGCAGAACACCGGCGTAATACCGAGATTCACCAGTACACAATAATCCGTGTACCACGAAAACGCAGGGATGACGACTTCATCGCCGGGGCCGAAACCTGTGGCTGCAATCGCGCATTGGAGCGCTGCCGAGCCGCTGGAAACCCCGAGCGCGAACCGTGTGCCGATCTGCGCTTTCAGCTCGGCCTCCACGGTTTTGACCTTGGTCGGTGTCCCGATGCCATAATGCCGGAACGGGCTTTTTTCATGCACAA
>CADAQS010000103.1 GCA_902790115.1 uncultured Eubacteriales bacterium
GCAGACCGGTTTATGCGGTGGATAACTGCAATTCTGCCGAGTTTTTGCGTCTCAGAATGTGGATAACTCTGTGGACGACGTGGATAGATATGCACTTATGCACCGTTTTGCAGGGGGCTGTATATGCAGTTTGGTTTCCTGCATAACCTCTCGCCGATCAGTTCCAGATACGGTACGCCATCAGGAAGTGTTCCTTCCAGTAGGTACTGTTGAGGATGTTGCTGTCGGTGATGCGGACCTTGCCTGCGCCGGACGAAGCATCGATCATCTTGCCGCTACCGAGGTAGATGCCGACGTGGCCGGTCGAGTTCGTCTTGCCCTTGAATACGAGCACGTCGCCGCGCTTGAGGCTGCTCATCGAGGTGATGCGCTTGTATTTCGAACAGCTGCGCCACGAGATGCTGGTCATGTAGCTCTGCTTGACGCCGGCCTGGTTCAGGCACCAGTAGACGAAGCCGGAGCAGTCGAACCTGTTCGGGCCCTTCGCGCCGCGCACGTACGGACAGCCGAGTTTGCTCTTGGCGACCGAGATGAATTTCTCGACCTTGCTCGAACTGCCGGACGACGGTTTCGGCGTTGCGGTGGCCTTCGGCGCCTTGGTGGGCTTGGGCGTATTCTTGCTGCCGGGTTTTGGCGTGGTCTTGCTGCCGGGTTTCGGCGTCGCGGTGGCCTTCGGCGCCTTGGTCGCCTTCTTGGTGGGTTTGGGCGTCGGCGTCGACGGTGCGCGCTTTGCACCGCTGTCGCTGAGCTTTGCAAGCGTCTTGGAACCGACCTCGCCGTCCTGGCTCAGGCCGTTGCGCTTCTGGAACAGCTTAACCGCGTCCTCCGTCTCCTCATCGAAGTAGCCTGTCACCTGCGACGAGCTGAGATAGCCGAGCTTGCGGAGCGAGCGCTGCACGTCCTTGACCTTGCTGCCGCTCATGCCGAGACGGATCGCGTACTTCAGCGCTTCTTCCGAATTCAGCACGCTGATCGTAGTCGGACCGAGTACGCCGTCCTTGACGAGACCGTTCGCATCCTGGAATTCCCGCACTGCCGAGACGGTTTTGCTGTCCATCTTGCCGGTCGGTGTGAAGCTGCTCGAGAGGTAGCCGAGTGCGATCAGCCGCTGCTGATAGGCGACGATCGCATCGTCCTTATCGCCGCTCTTGAACACGTTGCCGACGACGTTATCCGCGTACAGCGCCTCCTTGGTCTTCATGCCGACAAGACCGTCCACGGTCAGCTTGTTCGCGGTCTGGAATGCGACGACCGCCGACTGGGTCTTTTCGCCGAACGTGCCGGTGCGGCTCGCTTTGTCGATATAGCCGAGCTCGTACAGACGATCCTGAATCTCCTCCACGCCAGCGCCTTCGTCGCCGAGCTGAAGCACAAACTCCTTCGCATCCTCGGAAAACAGCGCGGCGTAGGTCTCTTCATCGATCACTCCGTTGGCTTCAAGACCGCTGCGCTTCTGGAAAAATGTGATCGCTTCGAGCGTGATGTTCCCGAAGTATTCGGTCGGCTCGTCATCGTCCATGTAGCCGAGGTCCATCAGGCGCTGCTGCACGGCAGGAATCACTTCGGGATCCGAATCGCCTTTTTGCAGCACTACGCCCGCAAGGTACGTATCGTCCGGATCCGGCGTTGCAAGCGGCGCAGGCGTAGCGCCGGCGGTCGGCGCAGCCGTTTCGGTGACAACGACGGGTTCTGCGCCGCGCTCCCGCGGATGGCAGACGCAGGAGAACGCCTTTGCTCCGAGCGCGACGGTTAGAATCAAACCCGCTATCATGACGAAGCTTATCACGCCGAGCACCAAAAACAGCAGCCCGCGCGGCACTCGCGCCTGTCCCTCGTCGGATTTGTCCCAGCGGGAAAGCAGCTTCTTGAGACCGGTTTCCACGCTGCGGACAACGCGGGACATCGTCGGCGGGATCGCCCGGATCCATTCCTTTATTTTTGTACGACAGGCGGCAAAAGCCGTCTTGCACCACGGAAATGCCGT
This sequence comes from uncultured Eubacteriales bacterium, assembly GCA_902790115.1. Taxonomy (GTDB): domain Bacteria; phylum Bacillota; class Clostridia; order Christensenellales; family CAG-138; genus UBA3792. The sequence continues at coordinate 1,985 of CADAQS010000103.1, forward strand.
ATCCCGCGTCCAGCGAGTCAGCTTCTCCCACGCGGTGCGAAGCGCCGTCTTGATTTTTTCTCCCATACACACGTCTCCTTGCTCTGGATTCCGATGCTATGATTCTATCAAAGGATTGTAAACGACTTGCGTCATTTTTCTGAACAATTCTTCCGGGAATTGGAAAAAGCGTCCCGGATCAGCCGTTTTGCGGATAGATCGACAGCGCTCCGGCCAGCTCGTCCCGGATTTGACGCTGCCGCGAAGCCGGCGAAAGCAGCGTAACCTGCGTGAGGTTCTGCAGCAAAAACCGCCGTACCAACGACCACGGCGCATGCACCTCGGCCAAGATGTTGTCGCCTTCGAGCGAGAGCCGCGCCGTCATGCCGAACGCATCGACGAGCGCGTCCGTCAGCGTGCCGGCGCACAGCAGCGTATACTGCTCCGCGGTGTCCTGCCGGTATACGGCGCGGTTGACGTATCCGATCACATCGAGGCCGTCTTTGCATTCCGCAAGCTCCGACGCATCGCGCGCGGGCACATCCAAAAGCTTCAGATCGCGCATAAAATCGCATCGGAAATGCAGCAGCCGTCCGTATCCGGACACCGATGCGATGCAGCAGTACCGCTCCTCGGCCAAAAACAACGCGTAAGGCGAAACCGTGTAGGTCGCGTCGGGCGCGGCGCTCGGAATACCCTCCGCCTGCGCGGTGTGGTACAGAAACGTAACTTGCTTTTGTTCTGCGATCGCCTGCCGTAAAAAATCGAGATTATGGAACACTTCGGTGTTGAGCACGCGCAGCGTCTCGCGCACGGGGTAGACCGGCACCTGCGGCTGCATCGCTCGGATCCGGTATTCGCCCTCCTCCGTCACGGGCGCGCGTAAAAGCGCATCATATAGCACCGGATCGAACGCCGTCGGGTCAGCGGCCGACGTCAGATAGTACCCTTTGCCGTTGTCGTGGTAGGTGGACAGCCGAAAGCCCATCTCGCCGAGCAGGATCAGGTTGCGGCCGATCGCCTTGCGCTCCGCGACCATGCCGAAATCCTCCTTGAGGTACTCGATGATCCGCCGCGTCGAGAGCGGGTCCTTCTCCGACCCATGCTGCTCGAGCACGCGCAGAATGCAGAGCGACAACGCTTTTTTGCCCTTCGTTTCCGTCATACTCCCGTCACCCCGTTTTATTCCTCGTAGTAATCGCCGCGGCGATAATCGTACAGCACGCCTTCGTACTTAGCCGGTTCCTCGAGCACCTTGCCGCAGCCGATCGCAACGCAGGCAACCGGATCCTCGGCCACATAGCACGGAACGCCGGTCTGCTCGGCGATGTACTGATCGAGCCCGTACAGTTGTGCGCCACCGCCCGTCAGGCAGATGCCGTGCGTGGCGATGTCGCCCGCGAGCTCCGGCGGCGTCTGTTCAAACGTGTCCTTGAGCGATTCGGTGATGTTGTGCAGCGGCTCGCTGAGCGCGTAGGTCAGCTCGTTCGAACCAAGCTCGAGCGCGACCGGCAGTCCGCCGCCGAGCGAACGCCCGCGCACGTCCATCCTGAGCTCCTCCGAACGCGGATACGCCGAAGCGTAGCGGATCTTGAGCTCCTCCGCCGCGTTGATGCCGATCACGATGCCGTGCTGTCGCTTGAGATAGCGAACGATCGCCTGATCGAACTTGTCGCCGCCGATCCGAAGCGAATCGTGCAGAACGGCCTTTCCCATCGAGGTCACGACCATGTCGCAGGTGCCCGCGCCGATGTCGAGTACAATGTTGCCGCGCGGCTGCGTGATGTCGATGCCCGCGCCGATCGCCGCCGCGACCGGCTCCTCGATCAGAAACGTGTAGCGCGCGCCGGCGCCCTCGGTCGTTTCGATGACCGCCCGCTTTTCGACCTCGGTCGCCATCGACGGAACCGCGACGACCGCGCGCGGCTTAAAGAAGATGCGGCTGCCGACAATGCGGTTAAAGAACATCGTCAGCATTCGCTCGGTTGCGTCAAAGTTTGCGATCACGCCGTCCTGCATCGGGCGGATGATCATCAGGTTGTCCGGCGCGCGGCCGACCATATCCTTAGCCTCCTGGCCGATCGCGACCATCTTGCCGGTGCCGCGCTCGATTGCCGCGATGCACGGCTCCCGCAGCACGATGCCTTTGCCGCGGATGTACGCCAGCAGATTGCTCGTGCCGAGATCCAGACCGATATCGGAGGAGTGAAACAAACCCATTGTGCCGTTCCTTTCTGTCGGGACCGCCGTTTTGCCGCGCCGTCCCCTCCCGACGGGCAGATGTCCCCTTTGTAGCTTGTACCATAATTGTACCATGGAGAACCCCGCGGGAAATGAAGAAACGATGAACAATCCTGTTGCGAAATGTGAATTTTCCGGCTATACTGGAGATATGGAACAGAAATTCATGATCAAGCAGGCCGAATTTGTCACAAGCGTCGGCCTCGGACAAAGCTATCCGGAACCGAAACCGTGTGAAATCGCGATCGTCGGCAAGAGCAACGTCGGCAAATCGAGCCTGATCAACCGGCTCGCCAACAACTCCAAGCTCGCCCGCACCTCGTCGCAGCCGGGCAAAACGCGTCTGATCAATTTCTTCTCGGTCAACCGCGGCGCGTTTTACCTTGTCGATCTGCCCGGGTATGGATATGCGCGCGCGTCGAAGGAGGAACAGAAGCGCTGGGGTACGCTGATCGAGCAGTATCTTGCGTCGGGACGCGTCTCGCACCTGTTCCTGCTGATCGATATCCGGCACGAGCCGACCGAAAACGACCGGCAGATGTTTCGCTATCTGCTCTACTACAACATTCCGTATACACTGGTTGCGACCAAGTCGGACAAGATCACAAAGAGCCGCCGCAAAGCGCAGGCGAATGCGAATGCGAAGCTGCTCGGCGCACCGCCGTTTGCGCTGCCGTTTTCCTCCGAAACCGGCGAAGGACGGGACGAATTGCTCGAACGGCTCGGTCAGATCGAAAAAGACCACCAAACTTTTGCAGAAGAATGAAAAATAGGGCTTGACAGAATCCGCAGTTGTTTGCATACTATGCTGTGAACAAGATGCTATGAACCTGTGAGGTGCCCTATATGGCTTTACGGAAATGCCCGAAATGTGAACTGAACTACCTGCGCGGAAACGAAACGCTCTGCCGCGTCTGCGCCGCAGAGATGGACAAGAAACGCAGAAAGGAACCCGAAGTCGAAGAGGTCATCATGTGCTCGGAATGCGGAGAACGGCCGGCAGTCCGCGGCAAGGATCTCTGCGAAGAATGTCTGCGCGAACAGCGCCGGCAGGCCGATCTCGAGCTGCACGCCGACAAGGTGCGCGCCGACGAGGCTGACGACCCGATCGAAGAGGATTTCTCCGACGAGGACGACGAGGATTCCGAAGACTGAAGCGATCGAAAGCGAGACCGAAATGCCCAAAATCTACGCCATCGGGGATCTGCACCTGAGCCACGCCGTACCGGATAAGGCGATGGATATATTCGGCGCACACTGGGCAAACCATTCGGAGCGGCTGCAAAACGCCTGGAGCGATAGGGTGCACGAGGACGATCTGGTCCTGATTCCCGGCGACATCAGCTGGGCGATGTACCTGTCCGAGGCGGCGGCCGATCTTGCTTTTTTGGGCGATCTGCCCGGCACAAAGCTGCTGCTGCGCGGCAACCACGATTTCTGGTGGTCGAGCGTGACCAAGGTGCGGCAGGCGCTGCCGAAGTCCGCTTTTGCGCTGCAGAACGACACGTTCCGGTTCGGGCCGGTCGAGATCGCCGGCACACGCGGCTGGACAGTCCCCGAAAGCGCGGGCTTCAAGGAAAGCGACGATCGCAAACTCTTCGAACGGGAAAAGCTGCGGCTTAAGCTGTCGCTCGATCGGCTCTCCCCCGACACGCTGCATCTTGTGATGCTGCACTATCCGCCGTTCGGCGAGAACGGCGCGCCGAGCGAGTTCATCCCGTTACTCGAGTCGTACAACATCCATACGGTCGTCTACGCGCATCTGCACGGCGCCAAGGCGCATGCCGCCGCGTTTACCGGAACCTACCACGGAACGGCGTACCACCTTGTTGCCTCCGACGCGCTGCACTTTGTGCCGAAAGAGATCCTGACCCTGTAAAAGATAAAAAAATAAACCGGGTACGGAGAAATCCGTACCCGATCTTTTGTTTTTGGTTCAGACGGTTCCGGTCACGACGACAGTCGTGACACCCGGCACGAACGTGACGAGTCCGGTTTCGTCCTGCGTATAGGTTGCCGCCGGAACGGTCAGCTCGAACGCGGTTCCGACCGGCAGCGTCAGCGTATTGTTCTCGAACGTGTACGCGTCTTCGGGCACCGGCGTGCCGTCCACGGTCACGGTGAGATTGCTCAGCGGCGTCATGAACGGGTCGATGAGTACGAGGTCGGTCGCTGCAACGTTGCCGGTATTCGTGATCGTGAACGTGTTGACGAGCGTTCCGCCGTCGGTAATCGGATTCGGCGTCATCTCCTTGTCGATCGTGACGAGTGCGTACGAATCGACCGGCAGCGTGTGCTGTGCGGTGATCGGCTGCGCGCCGGCGGGCGTGAACGAAGCCGTGTTCGTGATCACGGAATCGGGCGTCATCGGCGCGTACTCGTTCGGCGTCGCCTTGTACAGCACGGTCGCGGTCTGCGCAGGCAGAATCTGCGGAATCGTGAACGTCACGCTGTCGCCTGCGATCACGGGCTGCAGCACGGCGGAAAACACGCCGTCGATGTACAGTTGCGCAGGACCGTCA
>CADAQS010000104.1 GCA_902790115.1 uncultured Eubacteriales bacterium
CGTCTTCGATTTCATTGAGGAAGCGGAGCCTTTCGGCAATGTCTTCTTTTGTTTCCACATACGGCCGGTCGTCTTCAAGATACAGCGTCTTATCGCCGACCAATACGTCCCACAGTTTCGTGACGGTCGTCTGATCAAACTGATCGGCAAACACGCGAACGACCGGCAGCGGACCGTCAGGCAGGATGACATCCGCGTCGATCAGCAGGCGAATCGTTCCATCCGGACCGGTCTCATCAATCGTCAGATGCTGCGGAATCCCGAACAACGTTTCGTAATCGATCCGGTTCGCCGTGCCCTGTGAATCCGATACTACGTTCGATGCAATCTCCACCTTGGCAAGATCCAGCATCTCCTTCTGTTCGCCTTTGTTGACGACGAATTCCGTCTCCGGCGTCGGAACGCAGGCGAGCAGCATGCAAACGCTCATCAGCGCACATGCTGCCCGAAAGATTCTTGTATGTATGGAATGGTTGCGCATTTTGCTTCTCCTTTCGATGCTCCTTTGCCCAAACAGAGAGCAAAAGCCGTCAAAAGGTTTCGCAAAAACCGTATTGCAGACAGAATATTACATTTTGGCAACAAAAAAGAGCGTTTGAAAACGCTCCTCTTTGTTTGTTCGTTTGTCAGACAAGCTCCAGTACAACCATGGGAGCTGCATCGCCGCGGCGTGCGCCCAGCTTGTACATACGGGTGTAGCCACCCTTCTTGCCGTCTTTTGCGCGCTCATCATACTTCGGTGCGATCTCACGGAACAGCTTCTCCACAACGGGATGGGCGTTGTCCTTGGTGCGCTCCTTGTACTCGCTCTTGCTTTCATCCGCTTTCTTGGTCTCGGGCATATCGTACAGATACGCCATGATCTGACGGCGAGCATGCAGCTTGGACGGACGGTCCTGCGGCTTCTCGACCTTGCTGATCTGATCCTTCTCGTTACGGACTTCCTTTTCAACCATGTCGTAGTTCTGATACTCGCTCACGGCAAGCGTGATGAGCTTTTCAGCAATACTGCGAACTTCCTTGGCTCTGGTCTCGGTCGTTACGATCTTGCCATTCCAAATGAGTGCGGTCGTGAGGTTTCTGAGCATTGCAACACGCTGATCGGTGGTCTTGGAAAATTTCCGGTTTGCCATTGTTGTTGCTTCCTCCTTAATCTTCGTTCATGCGCAGGGACAAGCCCAGCTGCGCTAATTTCTGCTGTACTTCTTCGAGAGACTTCCGGCCGAGGTTGCGGACCTTCATCATCTCGTCCTCATCACGCTGCACCAGCTCCTCAACGGTGTTGATGCCCGCGCGCTTGAGGCAGTTATAAGAACGAACCGACAGGTCGAGATCCTTCAGGCTGGATGCTGCCGTCGGTCCAGATCTCCAGCGTGAGCTTGTCGAAGTCGGTGATCTGACCGACGCGCGTGTTCTCAACCGTGAAGTTGACCTTCGTGATCGGCGTGAAAATCGAGTCCACGGCGATCTCGCCGATCGGCATGTCCGGGCGCTTGTTGCGGTCGGATACAACGTATCCTCTGCCATGATCGAGGTTGATCTCGATGTGCAGTCTGCCGTTGTCGTCAACCGTTGCAATGTGCAGATCCGGATTGATGATCTCGACTTCTGCATCGGGCAGGATATCGCCGGCCTTGACTTCGCACGGGCCGACTGCATCAATGACGACCTTCTTGGGCTCGTCGCTGTGCAGCTTGACGATCAGCTCTTTGAGGTTGAGGATGATCTCGGTGACGTCTTCCTTGACGCCTTCGATCGTGGAGAATTCATGCAGGACGCCATCGATTCGGATAGAGGTAGCCGCAACGCCGGGAAGGCTGCTCAAAAGCACACGACGCATCGAGTTGCCCAGAGTGGTGCCAAATCCGCGCTCAAGCGGCTCCACTACGAACTTGCCGTAGTTGTTCGAGCTCTCTACGCATTCGAGTTTGGGCTTTTCAATTTCTATCATAGTGTTACCCTCCTTCGGTGATGTCGTTTCGGTCTTCTACTCAGTCTTACCTGGAGTAGAACTCAACGATCATATGCTCCTCAATCGGCATATCGATGTCAGCACGCGTCGGCAGCGCGACTACGCGGCCCTTGAGGTTCTCTGCGTCGAACTCCAGCCACTGCGGGATCGTGCGCTCAGCGCCTTCTTCGCGAAGCTGCTTGAAGAACGGGATATCACGGGATTTCTCGCGGACGGAGATTTCGTCGCCGGCCTTGATTTCGTAGGACGCGATATCGACCTTCTTGCCGTTTACGAGCAGATGACCGTGGGTGACCATCTGACGCGCCATGCGGCGGGTCTTACCGAAGTTCAGGCGGTACGCAACATTGTCCAGACGACGCTCGATCAGTACGAGCATGTTGTCGCCGGTGTTGCCCTTCTGGTTTGCAGCCTTCTCATAATACTTATGGAACTGCTTCTCCAGAATGCCGTAAACAAACTTGACTTTCTGCTTTTCTTTGAGCTGCAGGGCGTACTCAGACTTCTTGGCGCGTCTCTGCGAGCCGGGGTTACGCTTCGATTCCTTGGTATAACCCATATCGCCCGCGGAGATGCCCAGCGCGCGTGCACGCTTCAGAATAGGCTGCATATTTCTTGCCATTTTGAATACCTCCTTACACTCTTCTGCGCTTCGGCGGACGGCAGCCGTTGTGCGGAATCGGCGTAACGTCTTTGATCGAGACGATCGTCAAACCGACGGATGCGAGTGCGCGAATCGCGGATTCACGGCCGGAACCCGGGCCCTTGACATAAACTTCAACCGACTTCAGACCATGCTCCATCGCTGCCTTGGCTGCCGCTTCGGAAGCCATCTGCGCGGCAAACGGAGTGGACTTACGCGAGCCGCGGAAACCCAGCGAGCCTGCGCTCGACCAGGAGATCGCGTTGCCCTGCGTGTCCGTGATCAGAACGAGGGTGTTGTTGAAAGAGGAACGAATGTGCGCAGCACCGCGCTCGATGTTCTTCTTCTCGCGGCGTTTGCGGGTCGTTGCTTTTTTGATCTTCGCTTTTGCCATGATTCGATTTCCTCCTTACTTCTTCTTGCCGCCCTGCGTACGTTTCGGACCCTTGCGGGTACGAGCGTTCTGCTTCGTGGACTGTCCGCGAACGGGCAGGCCTTTGCGGTGACGCACACCACGATAGCAGCCGATCTCGATCAGCCGCTTGATATTCATCGAGGTTTCACGTCTGAGATCGCCCTCAACCTTCACGTTGTGGTCGATATACTCTCTGAGTTTGTTGACATCGCTCTCGTCAAGATCGCGCACGCGGATGTCGGGATCAACACCGGTCTCGGCAAGGATCTTGGAAGCGGTAGTGCGACCGATACCGTAGATATAGGTCAGGCCGATCTCGACCCGCTTATCTCTCGGAAGGTCTACGCCAGCAATACGTGCCATATGGTTTCTCTACCTCCGTAAAAATTTGAATGAATTGTATATGCGCTTGCGGGTTGTGCTTTCGCACCAGCCGCCCCGCAAGTATTTTCCCTCGGGAAAAAGATTAGCCCTGCTTCTGCTTGTGCTTCGGGTTCTCGCAGATAATCATCACGCGGCCCTTGCGCTTAATCACTTTGCACTTTTCGCAAATGGGTTTCACAGACGGTCTGACTTTCATTTGTAGTTTCTCCTCTCAAAAATTACTTCTGATTTTCTCAATTCTTTGCACGCCATGTAATGCGGCCGCGCGTCAGATCATACATCGACAGCTCAACGGTGACTTTGTCGCCGGGAAGGATTCGAATGTAGTTCATTCTGAGTTTTCCCGAGATGGTCGCAAGAATCTTGTGATCGTTCGGGAGCTTGACCTCGAACATTGCGTTCGGATAGGCTTCGGTTACGACGCCTTCGACTTCAATGACATCCTGTTTGGACACCGGTAATCCTCCTTACCTTTGGTTTTCGCCGCACGCCTTGAGGAACTTTCGGACATCCGCGTCCAGAAGCTGTGCGTTTGTGATGGTTTCCATACGGAAGGCGGGAATCGCCTTCAGGTGCTTGCGTTTCTTCTTCTTCGGCTTGGCAAGCGTTCGGGTTCTGCCGTCCGCGATAAGGACAAAATCGTCGTCGATCGTGTCCAGAATCACAAACAGTCCGCCTTGATCGTGGCCTGCCATGGACCGGACCACGCCGCCCCGTACCAGCTCCGTCTTCATCCGATTTCCTCCGAACAGGTCAGAAGGATCGGCGCGTCGTCGGTAATGGCGATCGTGTTCTCGTAATGCGCTGCCGGCTTGCCGTCACGCGTGGTGATCGTCCAGCCGTCGTCCAGCTGCCAGATCTCTCGCTTGCCCATCGTGATCATCGGTTCCACCGCGATCGTCATGCCCGCCTGCAGGCGCTGACGCGCATGCGGCGAGTAGAAGTTGGGCACCTCGGGATCCTCATGGAGCTGTCTGCCGACCCCGTGGCCGGTCAGCTCCCGCACGACGCCGTAGCCGTGCGATTCGGCATGCGTCTGGATCGCTTTGGAAATATCGGACACCCGATATCCCGGACGCGCATACTTGATGCCTTCGAAGAAGCACTCCTTAGTGACCTCGACGAGCTTTCGAACCTCTTCCGGCACGTTGCCGACGCAGAACGTTCTTGTCGCGTCGCCGACGAACCCGTTCAGGGTCGCACACACATCGCACGAAACGATGTCGCCGTCCTGAATCTTTCGCGGTCCCGGAATCCCGTGTACAACGACCTCGTTGACGGAGATGCAGATTGCCTTCGGGTATCCGTTGTAATGCAGACAGGTCGGATATGCGCCCTGTGAGCGGATGTAGTCCTCGGCGATCCGATTCAGCTCCTCGGTCGTCATCCCGACGCGGATACTTTTTCCGAGCAGCAGCAGCGTGTCTTCTACGACCTTGCCCGCCGCCTTCATCTTTTCGATATCCTGCGCCGATTTGATGTTGATCATTTGGAAAGTCCCTTCACAATGCTGTCCGTGACCGAATCGATTGCCTGATCGCCGTCGATCTTGATCAGCGTGTCGCGTTCTTCATAGTACGCGATCAGCGGAGCGGTCTTGGCTTCATAAACGACCAGGCGATTCTGCACGGTCTCTTCCCGGTCGTCGTCGCGCTGATACAGCTTTGCGCCGCACCTGTCGCAGGTGTCCGCCGTATGGTAGGACACATGGTACGCTGCGCCGCAATCGGGGCACATTCTGCGCCCGCAAATGCGCGCGACCAGACGTTCAAACGGGACCTCGATATCGACGACTGCGTCGATGTCGGTCAGCTTGCCGAGCGAATCCGCCTGCGCGGTCGTTCTCGGAAAACCGTCCAGCAGGAAGCCGTTTTTGCAATCGGCAGCCTGAATGCGCTTCTCGACCATGCCGATGATGACGTCGTCCGGCACCAGTTCGCCGCGGTCGATGTACGCCTTCGCTGCCGCACCCAGCGGAGTGGCATTGCGGATCTCGGACCGAAGCATATCTCCGGTGGAGATATGCGCGATCTCATAGCGTTCCGCAATGCGCTCTGCCTGCGTGCCCTTACCCGCACCGGGCGGGCCCAAGAAAATCAGTTTCATATTGCTTTCCTTAGTTCAGGAATCCCTTGTAGTGACGCATGAGCATCTGGTTGTCGAGTGCATCGGCCGTCTCAAGCGCAACGCTGACCATGATCAGGACGCTCGTGGCACCGAACATGTTGGTGACACCCATGATGTTCAGGATGATCGTCGGAACGATCGCGATGACGGCAAGGAACAGCGAGCCGAACAGCGTCAGACGATTGGAAATCTTTCCGAGATAATCGCCCGTGGGCTTGCCCGGACGGATGCCCGGAATGAAGCCGCCGTTCTGCTGCAGGTTCTTCGACATCTCGACCGGATTGAACGTGATCGAGGTGTAGAAGTAGCCAAACGCGATGATCAGTACGAAGTAGATCACATAGTACACATACGGAGCATACTGTGCGCCATAGTATTCAACACCGGGGGTCTTGAACACGCTGGTCGCGACATAACCCGTGCCGTCCACCCATACTTTGGGGGAGGAGACCATCCAGCGATACCAGAACTTGGCGAAGCCGCTGCTCTGGCTGAAGAACTGGAGGATCATCTCCGGGAACTGCATCAGCGTCATGGCGAAGATCAGCGGCAGAACGCCGTTCGCATTTGCCTTCATTGGAAGGTAAGTGCTCTGGCCGCCGTACATCTTACGTCCGACAACGCGCTTTGCGTACTGTACCGGAATCTTGCGGACTGCCTTGTCAATGAACACGACAAACGCGATCAAAGCAAGGATCGTCGCAAACGCCAGGAAGAATACCAACCACGTCGAGAACGAGGTCGGATCCGCGATGATTGCACGGAACCGCTCGATGATGAACTCGTCCACGCGCGAAACGATGGATGCGAAGATCAGCAGGGAAATACCGTTGCCGATTCCCTTATCCGTGATTCGCTCGCCGAGCCACATCAGAAACGCGGTACCGGCTGCCGCGCAGATCGCTACGATCAGCAGGTTTCCGGCAAACGCCCAACCGGTGCCGTTGACGATCGGAGAACCGTAGGAGTTCCGGATAACATTGTTATAGGAAACAATGATACCGATCGACTGGACCACCGCGAGGCCGACACCGGCATAACGCGTGATCCGCTCGATCTTCTCACGACCGTCCTCCTCCTTGCTCATCTTTTCGAGCGCGGGGATCGCCATCGTGAGAAGCTGCAGGATAATGGACGCCGTAATGTACGGCGAGATACCCATTGCAAAGAGCGTGAACTGCGAGAACGCAGAACCGGACATCAAGCTCATGAAGTCGGACATTGCAGACAACTGCTGCGTCGCGACACGCCACGCTTCCAGGTTGACGCCCGGAATCGGGATCGCGCTGCCAAGGCGATACACTACGATCAGAAGAAGCGTGTAGAGGATCTTCTTACGAATGTCCTTGACCTTAAAAGCGTTGATGAATGTGTTAAACATCAGAGCACCTCAACACTTCCGCCTGCATTCCGAATAGCTTCTTCTGCGGATTTCGAGAACTTGGCAGCCTTAACGGTGAGGGCTTTGGTGAGCTCGCCGTTGCCTAAGATCTTCAGGCCGTCCTTTTCGATCTTGCGGATAATGCCCTTTTCCTTGAGCAGCTCAGCCGTGACCGTTGCGTTGTCCTCCAACCCATTCAGGTCGGAAATATTGATAATGGTGTACTCTTTTGCAAAGTGATTGTAGAAGCCGCGCTTCGGGAGGCGACGGGCCAGAGGCATCTGGCCGCCTTCAAAACCGTTCTTCTTGCTGCCACTGCGGGCTTTCTGACCCTTGTGACCCTTTGCGGAAGTCTTGCCGATACCGGAACCGGTGCCGCGGCCAACGCGCTTCTGCGCATGGGTGGCGCCTTCGGTCGGTCTCAATTCATGGATCTTCATTTATGTGACCCTCCTTACACTTCTTCGACCTTGACAAGGTGCTTGACCTTGAAGATCTGACCACGGATGCAGGCATTGTCGGGCTTTTCGACCGTCTGATTGACCTTGCGCAGGCCAAGCGCCTTGACGGTGTCCTGCTGATCCTTGAGGCTGCTGATCGGGCTCTTGACCAATGTAATTCTCAACATGTTCATGCCCTCCTTACAGGATCTCATCCACGGACTTGCCGCGCAGTGCCGCGATCTGCTCAGCGGTGCGAAGCTGCGAGAGGCCCGCAAGCGTCGCCTTGACGCAGTTCGACGGGTTGTTGGAACCGAACGACTTGGTACGGATGTCCTTGATGCCGGCCATTTCGAGGACCGCACGGACGGGACCGCCCGCGATAACACCGGTACCTTCTTCAGCCGGAAGCATGCGGACAAGGCCCTTGCCGAATTTGCCTTCGACCTGATGCGGAA
>CADAQS010000105.1 GCA_902790115.1 uncultured Eubacteriales bacterium
ATCGAATCCGCGTCGCCCTCAACCAGCGCATTGACGCGCTCCCGCATCTCTTTTGCGGCTTTGTTCGTAAAGGTCAAGGCCAGAATCCGGTACGGCGCGACGCCTTTTTCTTCAATCAGATAGGCGATGCGGTTCGTCAGAACCCTGGTCTTTCCGCTTCCCGCGCCGGCCAACACGAGCAGCGGCCCTTCGGTTGTCGTAACTGCCTGACGCTGCTGTTCATTCAGTTTGCTTAAATCCATAAATTCCCCTTTACTTGTTCGCTGTTCCCCGATACAGCCTGTCCCAAACCAAATCATACAGTTCGCCGCTCTGCGCCGCCCAGCGGCTGCGCATGTCCAACGCGGCTTCCTTGGAGGCGACCGAAAGCGTGATCCCAAACACCGTTTCTTCTCCGTTCAACACCAGAAGCTCGAGAACGTATCCGTCCAGTTCGTTCCCGGACAGACGAGAGGTCGTCTGCGTCTCCCGCAGGAAGGATCCGGCACTGTCGGAAAGAACCCGGTCGATCCGTTCGCGCAGCACAAGCGGAATCGAGTCCGAAAACAGCGTCACCTGCTCCTGCCCGGTCGCGGTCAGCCCGTAACAGGCACCGAACGGCCGCGTAAAAGCAGCAACGAATCCGTCGGCTTCCAGCTCGGGCAGAACCGTCTCGAACGAGAAGAAGGTCATGCTGTCGGTACGGTCAACCACCCGGTACAGCTGATCGTGCGTCAGCGGCGTTTTCGCGGCCGACAGGATGTACAGCAGAACCAGTTTGTTCTTCGTATCACCATGTGTAAAGTAAGGCATCCTATTCCTCCGTATAATTGATTTCATTATACCATACAAACCGCGCCCGAACAAGAGATTTTCCAATATATTCTTTCTTTGTAAGAATTCCAACAGAACAATGCATGGGCAGCCGTTTTCATAGGAACAAAACGTGTGGCACAGGGCAAAAAACACCGATCAACCTATTTTGCTTTATTATATCTGTGAAAAAGAGCCTGCCGTTTCCGACAGGCTCTTTGTTCGCTTGGAATTTCTTATTTTGCGCTCTTCTTCATGCCGCCGAGGATCCAGTTGGTCAGGATGCCGAGGATCAGCGCGCAGGCAACTTCGGTCAGCGTGACGTTGCCGAAGGAGACCGACAGACCGCCGACGCCCGCGATCAGGATCACGGAGACCACGAACAGGTTGCGGTTGTTGTTGAGATCGACGTTCTGGATCATCTTCAGACCGGAGACCGCGATGAAGCCGTACAGCGCGATGCAGACGCCGCCCATGACGCAGCCGGGGATCGTCGCAAGGAACGTTGCGAACGGGCCGACGAAGCTGATGACGATCGCGAGGATCGCGGTGGCGAGGATCGTGACGACGGAGGCGTTGCCGGAGATCGCGACGCAGCCGATCGATTCACCGTAAGTCGTGTTCGGGCAGCCGCCGAAGATCGCGCCGGCGAACGAGCCGATGCCGTCGCCGAGCAGCGTGCGGTGGAGACCCGGATCCTTGGTCAGGTCGGTGCCGATGATCGTGGAGAGGTTCTTATGGTCGGCAATGTGCTCCGCAAAGACCACGAACGCAACCGGAACGTACGCGACGGCGATCGTTGCGAGATAGCCGGGGGTCAGTTCGCCGAAGCCCTGGACGGCCTTGAGGAACGTAAAGTCGGGGTACCACTGGATGTTCTGGAAGAGGGAGAAGTTGATGACCTTGAGCGCTTCGTTGCCGGTCGCATTGCCGATCAACGTGAAACAGGCCGCAACGGCGTAGCCCGCAAGGATACCGATGACGAACGGGATCATCTTGAGCATCTTCTTGCCGTAAACGGAGCAGAGCATCGTGACAGCCAGCGTGACGAGACCGCAGACGATGCAGACGTACGGGGAAGCGGAAACGCTGGAGCCCATCAGGTCGCCGACCGCGTTGCCCGCGAGGGACAGTCCGATGATTGCGACGGTCGGTCCGATGACGACTGCCGGCATCAGCTTATCGATCCACTTGACGCCGGAGACCTTGACGATGATCGCCAGGACGACGTAGACAAGACCCGCAAAGCATGCGCCGAGGATCAGGCCGAGGTAGCCGAGCTGCATCGAAACGCCGCCCGCAAAAGCCGCGAACATCGAGCCGAGGAATGCGAAGGAGCTTCCGAGGAAGACCGGGCTGCGGAACTTCGTGAAGAGCAGGTAGACCAGCGTGCCGACGCCTGCGCCGAACAGCGCCGCGGTCTGGCTCATGCCGTTGCCGATGATCGACGGAACCGCGATGGTCGCCGCCATGATGGCAAGCAGCTGCTGCAGGGCGAACAGAATCGTCTGTCCGAATTTCGGTTTGTCCTTAATGTTGTAGACCAGATTCATAAGTACCTCCATTGCCTTATTGATTCTTATTCATTGCAGGCTGCCTTGCAGCCGTACTTCCTAATGGGATTCCCCTCTGCGGTTGACCGCGATCTCGTTGCAGCCGTCGATCTCCTCGACGCGAACGGAAACGAACTCCTCGCGGGAGGTCGGGATGTTCTTGCCGACGTAGTTGGCGGAGATTGGCAGCTCCCGGTGTCCGCGGTCTACGGCGACGCATAACTGAATCGCGGCAGGGCGGCCGAGCTCGATCAGCGCATCCATGGCGGCGCGGGCGGTGCGGCCGGTGTACAGAACGTCGTCCACGAGAACGATCACTTTGCCGTTGACGTCGAACGGAATCAGCGTCTGATTCAGTTGCGGCATGTCGAACCGCTCCTCGAGATCGTCACGGTACAGCGTGATGTCGAGTTCGCCGAGCTCGACCTGCATGTCCGAGAACGCCTCGATATTGGCGCGGATCCGGCGGGCGAGCGGGACGCCTCGGCGGCGGATTCCAACCAGATACAGCTGCGTGATGTCCTCGTTGCGTTCGATAATCTCGTGCGCAAGGCGCGCCAGCATGCGGCGCATGGTCTGTTCGTCGACCAATTTCCGTTCTTCCATCGTGCACCCCACAAAAAAAGCCTTGCCGTTTGCACGACAAGACAGAATTCGCCAGTTCAGCAATATGGTGGCCTTGTCGGCATCTCGTACCGAATTAAAGGTTTCTTAGCTGCGAGTATCATACCATAGCCCCATACGCTTTGTAAAGTAAAATCTGCGAGAATCGACAAACTTTTTTCCGTCGTCCGAAATTGTGTTGATTCGACGACCAAGCAACAAGATCTTGTGAATTTCGGTACGGTCTTGCTTTTTTCAACCGCTTTCGATATACTGTTTTTTCATATGGAAGGATATCGGAAAAAGCCGCTGCGCGGCGCGATCATACTGTTGTCCGCAACCGCCGTGTGGGGGCTTTCTTTTGTTGCACAGAGCGAGGCGATGGATTTCCTCGAGCCGATCACGTTCAACGGCATCCGGATCCTGCTCGGCGGCCTTGCGCTGATTCCGGTCATCTTCCTGTTCCGGCGTTTCGATCCCGCGTTTCGGAACCTTTCCCCGGAGCAGATGCGGAAGAGAAACCGCAGTTCCATCCTCGGCGGCATGGTCTGCGGCGTGTTCATGTGCGCGGCGGCGACGCTGCAGCAATACGGCATTGCAATGACGAGCGCGGGAAAGTCCGGCTTTCTGACCGCGCTGTATATCGTACTGGTGCCGGTGTTCGGCATTCTTTTCAAGCGCAGGATCCGCTGGATTTCGGCCGTGTGCGTTGCGATGGCGTTGCTCGGCTTCTATTTCCTCAGCGTGCAGGCGGACTTTTCGATCGCGCCGGGCGATCTCATCCTAGTGCTGTGCGCGCTGATGTTCGCGTTTCAGATCCTGTTCATCGACCATTTCTGGGAGAAGGGCGTCGACGGCGTGATGATGTGCTGCGTTGAGTTTCTGACCGCCGGCGTAATTCTGCTGCCGCTGATGTTCTTGTTCGAGCATCCGGCGTGGGAGAACATCCTGGCGGCGCGCGGATCGATCCTGTACGCGGGTCTGCTTTCGGGCGCGGTCGGGTACACGCTGCAGATTCTCGGACAGCGTGACGTGGAACCGACGGCGGCGTCGCTTCTGATGAGCCTGGAATCCGTGTTTGCCGTGCTGTTCGGCTGGCTGCTGCTCGGCGAGAGGCTTTCGGCGCGCGAGCTGCTCGGCTGTGCGCTCGTGTTTGCGGCGGTGATTCTGTCGCAGGTGCCGGTCGGAGAAGGACAAAAGCGCTGATGGAAATCGTCTACATACTGCGCTGTGCGGACGGATCGCTGTACACCGGCTACACCAACGATCTCGAAAAGCGGTGGAATGCGCACGTTTTGGGCAGGGGCGCCAGATACACGCGAAGCCATCCGCCGGTTGCAATCGCCGCGGCATGGCAGACGGAAACGAAGTCCGATGCGCTGCGCCTCGAATACCGCATCAAGCGTCTGACAAGAGAACAAAAGGAAGATTTACTGACGGAAGGACTGCCCGAAGAGGCAGCTGTCCGGATCCGGTAACTGCGCTCAAAGGAGCGCTTTTTTAATGAAAAAGAGTTGTATAAACCGATCGCAAAGCCGTGCAGATAGGTTCTTGACGGCAGATGGGTTTGGGCGTAAAATAATCAATATGGAATATTCTACGCAAACTGTACCCAAACCTGCATACGGATGGTTTCCGATCGCTTTAGCCGCGACCGCGGCGCTTTGCGCGGTGCCGTATCTGACGCTGCCGACGTTGTTCGATCCGGCGGGCGAGGCGGTTTCGCAGGCGCTGACGGTGCTTTGCGCCTTTTTCCTGAAGGTACTGCTGTTCGTTCCGCTGCTCGCGGTGACGCCGGCGCTCTGGGCGCGCAGCGCATGGCGGACGCATCCGGCAGCGCTCGGCGCGCTGGCTCTGATCGCGTACCTGACCGGTTTTTCGCTCTCGCATGACGGCGTTGCGGCATTGTATTCGGTCGGGTTGATCGCGCCGGCCGGCATCCTGTTGTACGGGATGCAGCGGATGCGGTTTTCCAACTTCCGGATCGTCTTTTACGGTTCGCTCGCGCTGCTGCTCGGCCTGTTCATCCGCTTTGCGGTGCCGCACATGGCCGAAAGCGGCGATGCGTTCCGATCGATGCGTGTGCTTGTTGCGGCCTATGAAACGCTTTGGAACGAGGTGACCGGCGACGCGCTCGCGCAGAACATGCTGCAGGCGCTGGGTTCCGGCGAGGACCTGACCGGCGATCTTTTGAAATCCTTCCGGCTGAACGCGGAAGAGTACTTTGTCGAGCTGCTCTATTATCCGGCGGCGTTTGCCGCCCTTTCGGGCGGACTTTTGTCGCATCTGTTCAACCGGAAAGGGGAGGTCGAGCTTTTGCCGCTTCCGCCGTTTGAACAGTGGCAGGTGGAGTCCGGATACTTTTACGGAACGCTTGCGCTGACCGGAATCTCGTATGTTCTGATGCTGTCCGGCGTCCGGTACGGCGCCGCGCTGCTCCGTGTTGGATACGCGCTGTGGATGCTGCCGATGTCGCTGGCAGGCCTCTGCACGTTAAAGCGCTGGACCAAGCGGAAACCGTGGCTGTTTGCGATCCTTTCCGCAGCCGCAATCGTACTGTATTCTATGTTCGGCGCGATGCTGACGTTCGTCGGCATGCTCGGGTTTCTGCAGGATCGCGCCGGAAAGCGGATGCAGAAAGGAGGAGATCAATGAAACAGTATCGGGGATTGCTGATCTTTCTCGGCATTCTGCTGCTGGCTGCCGCTGCGGCATTTGTGCCGTTTCAAATGTATTGGTTCGCACTTGCGGCACTGCTGTTCGGCATCATGGTCTTCGCGATCGTTCTGGCATGGCTCAGCGTAT
This sequence comes from uncultured Eubacteriales bacterium, assembly GCA_902790115.1. Classification (GTDB taxonomy): domain Bacteria; phylum Bacillota; class Clostridia; order Christensenellales; family CAG-138; genus UBA3792. The sequence continues at coordinate 5,754 of CADAQS010000105.1, forward strand.
TGAACAAGCGGCAGCAGGAGCACATGGATCGCGTGTTCCGCGAGAACGATTCGGTTGTGGCCGATCTTGTAGAGAACATCGGCGTCCCGGCACTGCTGTTCGAGCCGACCGGCGGACGGATCGCGTGGCGCAACCGCGCGTTCGCGGAGATCTTTGACGGCAAGCGCATCACCGATCTTTTGAAGACCTACCGCGCGGAGCGGCCGACCACCGTCCTGTATGAAGAGATCGGCGGCAATACTTATCAGATTATCAGCACGAAAATTCCGCGGCACGGCGGAAAAGCTTTGGTTTTCCAGTATTGGCTTGACCGGACCGAGGCCGTGCATTATGAACGCCTGTACACCGAGCAGCGACCGTATGTTGCGCTCGTGTACGTCGACAATTATGAGGAGCTCACGCGTGATTCGCAGATCCGCAGCACGGCGGTGCTTGCGGAGGTGGAGCGGCTCGTTTCGGAACTCTGCAGACGGCTCGGCGGCGTGTACCGCCGTTACGAGAACGGACGGTTTTTGATGGTACTCGAAGCCAAGCAGGCGGCGGCGCTCGAACAGGAAAAATTCGAGTTTGAAAACGGCGATGTGTTCCGCCACGTTACGCTCCCATACGTAGACACGCTGGA
>CADAQS010000106.1 GCA_902790115.1 uncultured Eubacteriales bacterium
AAATCTTCATGCTCTCTCCTCTTTCGGATCATTCATAGCGGAACCCAATGCGGAAGCACGGATGCCCCGCGGTCCCCGTAAACGTGTAGCGGCCGTTCTGCTGCCCGATGGACACCGACAGCTGCTCCCGGTAATGCACTTCGTTCTGATACTCCGCCGAAATCGAAACGAGTTTTCGGTCGGTTACCTCGTCGGCAATCAGGTCCGTACAGAGATCGAAATAGCGCGTATTGTTCATATGCCCGTTCAGATCCAGATAGCTGTACGGAACCGTGAAGGTCTCGAACCGGGTCGGCTCGATCGCGTCCGCCGGCACATTGACCGGCAGCTCGTCTCCGACGGTCAGTCCTTCGACCGGCGTCAATCCGTACTGCTTCGGCGAGATCATTTTGCGCGTCTCGCCGTCGATCAGCACCCAAAGCGAGGAAACGCGCAGCAGCGGCTCGCCGTCCTGTGTTTTCATCCGGAAATGACGCGGAAACAGCACGCGGCGCGTCTCACCCGGCCAGGTCTCCAGCACAACGGTCTCCTCGTACTGCGGGAGCCGTTCGATCGCAACGTGGTAGCGCGTCACGACCCACAGCAGGTTTTGGTGCAGCGTCGCATCCGTGCCGAGTCCGAGCAGCGCCGAATGGTCCAGCGCAATCTCCTGCAGCATCAGAAACAGCGCAGACGGTCGAAGCAGCCGCCGGACGTCGACATGTTCGCTGCGGATGAAAACGGTTTTTGACAGTATCTCCGTCATCTCGATTGCCTCCGATCAAATTCGCATCGTTTCTATTGTATCATACCTTTTGCGAAAAGCAAATCCGAAGTTGTAAAACTTTGTATCGAATCCGCTCCTCCCGCTGCCCATTATAGCGCGCCGAATGTAACGGAGTCCTCATAAAGTTGTATCAAAGTTGTAAAAATGCGCCGACCGTCTTTCGCTGCGCTTCCCTTACCCCGCTATCCCGGCTCTTTCCGGAAATCCCGCCTTGCATCCATGCGAGAAATCCTTTATACTGAAACCGTTTTGAGGAGGCGGCATGGAACGGAGTATTCTTTTCTTTGATATTGACGGAACGATCATCGACGAGCGCGGGTATATCCCGCCTTCTGCGGTCGAAGCGATTCACGCTGCGCAGCAAGGCGGACATCTCTGCATCGTCAACACCGGACGGCCGTTCGGACACGTGGACCGGCGCGTCAAGGCGATCGGCTTCGACGGCTACATCTGCTCCTGCGGACAGCACATCGAGCTCGACGGACAGGTCGTCCTGCATGCCGGATTCGATCGCGGGCAGAGCCGGGCGATCGTCGCGCTGAACCGCAAATGCCGGCTCAATGCGCTCTATGAGGCAGAGGACGGTCTGTGGCTCGATTTCAACGATCCGCTGCCCGAGAACGTGCAGCGCGACCGGGCGCGCTTTGCCGCCGACGGACTGATCACGACCGGCTCGGTCGATGCGTCGGATTTCCGGTTCGACAAATTCTGCGTGTGGGAAAGCTCCGGAAGCGACTTTTCGCTGCTGCGCGAAACGCTCCGTGATACCTGCACGATGATCGACCGCGGTCACGAACACTTCTTTGAATGCATCCTCAAGGACTATTCCAAGGCGACCGGCGTCCGCTTTCTGCAGGAACGATGCCATGTTCCGCCGGAGCGCTGCTACGCGTTCGGCGACAGCACGAACGATCTTGCGATGCTCTCCGCCGTTCCGCACGCCGTTGCGATGGGCAACGCGCCGGATGCGGTCAAAGCCGTCTGTGAAACCGTAACCGAGGATCTGCATGCGGACGGCCTTGCAAACGCGATCCGCCGCTACGGACTGATCTAAAAAAGCCGCAGCCCGTTCCCGATCGAAGGGAGCAGACTGCGGCTTTTATTCCGAATACTTATTTTTTCAGAATCCGCATGGCGTTCAGGACAGCGAGCAGCATGACGCCGACGTCGCCGATCACCGCGATCCACATGCCGGCGATGCCAAGCACGCCGAGCAGCATGAACAGCACCTTGACCCCGAGCGCAAACGCGATGTTCTGCACGACGATCCGCCGCGTGGCCTTGGCAAGATCCAGCGCTTCGAGCAGCTTTTTGGGCTCGTCGGTCATCAGAACGACATCCGCCGCTTCGATGGCCGCATCCGAGCCGAGCGCGCCCATCGCGACGCCGATATCCGCCCGCGCAAGCACCGGCGCATCGTTGATGCCGTCGCCGACGAAAACGACCTTGCCGGCTGCGCCCGTCGTGAGCCGTTCGATCTGTTCCACCTTCTGCTGCGGCAGCAGATCCGCATGCATCTCATCGAGTCCAAGCTGCTCCGCCATCGGCCGTGCGCTGGCTTCGGTGTCGCCGGTCAGCATGACCGTTCGCACGCCGCGCGCCCTCAAAGCCTGCACCGTCTCGGCGCTGTCGGCTTTCGCCGCATCGGAGATCACAATGCAGCCGAGCGGATCGGTTCCGCGCGAAACGTACACTTTGGTTCCATCCGCTTCCACCGGTTCAAACGGGATCCCGGCAATCAGCAGCAGCTTTTCGTTGCCTGCAAGCACCGTTTCGCCCGCAAACTCGGCGCGGATGCCGTGACCGGAGATTTCTTCATACACATCGATTGCCGGAAGCTCTCCAGAAAAGGCAGCAAGGATCGACTTTGCGATCGGGTGGTTGGACATCTGCTCCGCCGCTGCCGCAACCGAAAGCAATTCCTCCTCGGTGACGCCGTCCGCAGGCAGCACCTTCTGCACCGAAAACTCGCCGCGCGTCAGCGTACCGGTCTTATCGAACACCACGGTCGAAACGTTGTTCAGCGCTTCGAGATAGTTGCTGCCCTTGACCAGGATGCCGTGCTTCGAGGCCGCGCCGAGACCGCCGAAGAACGTCAGCGGAATCGAGATCACGAGTGCGCAGGGGCACGAAATGACCAGAAACACAAAGCTCTTGCGGATCCATTCGGTCCAGTTGCCGGTGATCAAAGACGGGATGACCGCAACCAGCACCGCAAGCCCGACGACGATCGGCGTGTAGTAACGTGCAAAGCGGGAAATGAACCGCTCCGAGGGTGCCTTGCGGCTCGATGCATTCTCAACCAGATCGATGATCTTAGACGCCGTCGACTCGGCATAGTTTTTCGTGACGGAAACCGTCAGCGCGCCCGATTCGTTGATGCAGCCGGACAGGACCGCGTCGCCCTCCCGTACCGTGCGCGGCACGGATTCGCCGGTCAAAGCGCGCGTATCGAGCGCGGATTGTCCGTCGAGCACGGTTCCGTCCAGCGGGATGCGTTCGCCGGGCTTGACAAGGATCATCTCCCCGACCTGCACCTCGTTCGGATGCACCGTAACCCACTCGCCGCCGCGCTGCACCGTCGCCGTATCGGGACGAATGTCCATCAGATCCGAGATTGAATCGCGCGAACGGTCAACCGCATAATCCTCCAGCAGCTCGCCAAGCTGATACAACAGCATCACCGCGACCGCCTCCGGATACTCGCCGAGGCAGAACGCGCCGATGCTCGAAAGCGACATCAGAAACGATTCGCCGAACACGCGTCCGCGAAACAGGCTCTTGACCGCGCTGATCACGACATCGTAGCCGACCGTAAGATATGCCGCAAGGAACACCGGCAAACTGACATACCACGGCAGCGCGGTCAAGTGCCGAAGCAGCATGCCCGCCGCCAGCAGTACCGCGCCGATCGCAAGGCGGATGATCATTGTTTTGCGCCCGGCTTCCTCCCCGCCGCCATGCTCATGACCGCAGCCGCAGCCGTCGTCATGATGGTGATGTCCATGGTCATGGCCGCAGCCGCAGCCGTCGTCATCGTCGTCATGATCATGGTGATGCCCATGGTCGTGATCGTGAGAATGCGCACAGCAGCAGCTCTCGTCATCGTCGTCATGATCATGGTGATGCCCATGGTCGTGATCGTGAGAATGCGCACAGCAGCAGCTCTCGTCATCGTCGTCATGATCGTGGTGATGCCCATGGTCGTGATCGTGAGAATGCACACAGCAGCCTCCATCATGGTGCTGTTCGTGCGCTTCGGCCGCAGGTTCGGTTTCGCAAGCCGCCTGTTCGGTTGCTGCCGACGCGGTCTTTGCGGTTTCCAGCTCGGATTCGTGTTCGTGATGCCCCATAATCAGCCTCCGGAATAACAATCGTTGTTCAACTGCTCAATCTTTTTCGAAAAGAGACCGGCGATCTTCGCCGTATTTTTTATTCGTGCAGGTGTTCCAACCCGATATCGATGATCGAACGCACATGCCCGTCGGCCAGTGCGTAATAAACATTCTGTCCGTCTCTGCGGAACTTGACAAGGTTCGCAAGCCGCAGCCCTTTCAGCTGGTGTGAAACGGCGGACTTGGTCAGGTTCAGCAGCGCGGCAAGGTCGCATACGCACAGCTCCTGCTGCTCGAGCGCATGCAGGATCATCAGCCGCGTCGGATCGCCGAACAGTTTGAACAGATCGGCAAGATCGAGATATTCGCCCTCTTCCAGCATTCCGCACTTGGTCGCCGCCACAGCGGACTCATGCACACATTCTTCCTCGCACATCGGTAACCGGTTCATAACAACCTCACTTAGAATTTAATAGTTGAGCAATTATTCAACAGTTAGATTGTACTACCCTGTTTTCGGTCTGTCAAGTCCCGATTTCAAAAAAATACCAAACCAAGCAAAAAGAGACGGCCGTTCGGCCGTCCCGGGTTGACGTTTCGAAAAAAGGAAATGCGTTTACCGTTTCTTGTAAAGGACAAGTTCCGGATCCGCGCCGTCCTTTCCGTAAGTGCAGATCAGGATAAACTCCATATTCGCCAGCACGCCGAAGCAGCGATCGCAGCCGAACGCCGGTTCGAGCTGCGTGCCAAGGTACGTCGTACCGTCGTTCAAAAATTTTGCGCTTTCGCCGCCCGGAAGCCGGTAGGCAAGGTTCACGAACTTTCCGACAAGGGCGTTCAGCTTTTCGACTTTCGGCATTCCCTCGATCTTCAGATCGTTGATCTCTTCGATCAGCCGCTGCTTGAACGCCTCGAACTCGCCGTTGTCGCTGAGTTCTTCATAGCGTTTCCAGTAGTCCAGCGCTGGGAGTGTCTGCTTCAGATAGGCGCGCGCCTGCTCTTCGGAGAAGTTGTCCGACACCATGTTTCCGACGCAGACATTGATCAGATCGTCCATGTCGCTGTAGGTATAGGTTCCGTCGGCATAGCACCATTGGCAGTAGTTTTCGTTGAGCGCTCCGTCCCGGTCCCTGCCGAGGATCGAATCCTCCAGCGGCATGCCGCAGCACTGGCAGATCAGCTGACGCGGCGACCCGAGCAGTGTGTTGATCGAAACGTTGTACAGCCGCGAAAGGAGTTTCAGCGTCTCGGTGTTCGGCACCGTTTCCCCGGTTTCCCAGCGTGAAACCGCCTGCCGGGTCACAAAGACCTTCTCCGCAAGTTCCTCCTGCGAAAGTCCGTTCTTCGTTCTGAGTTCATGTAACACGTCTTTTGCGTTCATAGCAGCTTCCTCCCTGTCCTGAACTGTGGTTTTATTGTAGTACGGTTCCGCATTTTCTGCAAGCAACCCGCTGTTGCTGACAAAGCGGATCCGTCCGTTTCTGATCACGATTGTTCTCTCCCCGGTGATCAGAACACCTTCGCCGTCGTTCAGCCGGAGAACCTTGCGATGCGTTTCCCGCTCAAAAGCTGCACAAGTCGATTCCGGATCCGGAACACGCATCAAAAAGCGATCATCGAGCGGTAAAACGCACAAGTCGGTCAGCTGCAATCCATCCCGGTCGGGATCGTTTTTTCGGTTCAGCGCCGGCGAATACCGGTTACCGGTTCGAGCGTCGAACCGAGCACGAACGCTGCCGCGCTCCATCCGATCAGAACACGATGCTGTGCGAATTCCTGCAGAACCGGTTCGGCGCAAAAAAGTGCGGATCACGTCTCGCAATCGCTTCCCAATCAACCCGTCCGAACACAGAATCAGCATGGCTTCCTCCCGTGTTGATTGTACCATCCGCCTTATAGACCGTTAACAAAATCCGCCTCAATTTACTTCTTTGCATCATTGACCGCAGCAGGATATCGGTGCTATAATAAGGACAGCACAAAACAGGAGGTGCGGTATGGGTTTCACCGCCGAAAAGCAGGCCGTCCCGATCGGGGAAGGCGAAACGTTCCCGACCTGTATCAAAAGCGGCAAACCGTTTGCCGTCCGGGCATGCGGCACCGTCGCCGCCGCATAATATGGGTACGGTAAAAGCGGTCTGCATCAGCGAACGCAAGGGAACGGTCAAGCACCCGGTCCCCGAGATTTTTGTGCGGC
>CADAQS010000107.1 GCA_902790115.1 uncultured Eubacteriales bacterium
AGGTCAAACTGGGCCGTTTCATAATACTCCCACCAGTCGTCGTCGTGATCCTCGCCCAAATCGAGCATGATGCCGTATATGTCCGAAAGCCGGAAGGTGTAATAGAAGTTGCCGTTCTTGCTGCCGGTATATTTGTACAACTCCTCAGCATACTCGCCCTTGATTTCGTGATTGCCCCGGGTATAGATGACCGGGATCATGCCGCCGGTGATCTTGAAGGCGATCTCATTGGCGATCTGAGCGTCCTCATACCGATCGACCATGCTGGTCTGATCCCCCAGGAGCACGATGAAGTCAAGGGTGTTTTCCAGCCGCGCATGACCGGCAAGGTTCACCGCACCCTCCACGGCGCCATGGATATCCGGGAGGGCCAGATAGCAGATCCCGTCCGCAGCGTTCACCGGGATGAACGGGTATTGCTCGAAAAAGGTTTCGCCCGTATAGCCGCCGAAGGGCCCCCGGTAGATCATCTGCCTAGCGCAGATCTTGTAGCTCTTTGCTTCGTCCAGCACACGCTGCGGCACGGTAACCTTATGCACCAGGTCCTTGGACCGCATACTGCCCGCGTAAAGGTCGTAGTATTTCTCCTGGCCGACCTCCACCCAGACGATGGCGGTGTCGCTGGTGGAAAACACGATCTGGTAGTCATCCTCCACCGCGTAGACCACCGGCCGGTATGTGAAGCGGCATGGCCGGAGGCCGTAGCCGACGATGGCACAGGCGGCGATCAACGTCACCAGGAACAGGACCTTCGCCGCAAGATGCCATCCCCTGTTCGGCGCGTGGAAAAACAGCAGGCAGAAAACAAGGATCAGCGCGGCTGCCACTCCCGCGGATCGGAGGAATTTCGGCAGGATGAACTGGATATAATCATTGGAGCCGTTGGCGATCACGACGCCGATGGCGATGGCGAAAACGGCGGAGAATACCAGCGACGCGATATACGGCCATCTCTTTTTGTCGCGGATAAAGACGAAGGACAGGATCGTAAGCAGCAGGATCACGCCCATGAGAACGCAGATCATGAGCGGCAGATTCATCACAAGAAAGCTGGGATTGTGATCCGCTCCCAGGAATTTGGAAATGCCGGCCCAGTTGACGCGCAGCGCGATCCAGAACAGGAAAACCGCCGTGCTGCAGAGCGCAGCCGCCGCCGGCAGCCAGTATTTCTTTATGAAAGCGCGAAAGTTCATTTCCATACGTTCCTCCTTATTTCTCCAAACCATAAAAGCGCCGCTCAGATCAATTTGCCCGGTGATGCGAATACAGTGCCATGCGGATGGCTTATCCTGTCGATTTCATTTTATCAGAATTCAAGTCCTGTCGCAAGGTAATAGGCGTTATTTTTTCCCTGCTGGTTTTGGCATATGCTCACAGTGGCACATGAACACGGCATGCAGTTTTCACAGCATGCTGCGCCGGAATTCTTCCTCGTTCCTGTTCAGCACTATGAAACGAGACGTAGATCAATTGAGCATTTCTTCCAGGGCAGCTGAATGTTGTTCATCCAACTAAATCCAGACCATTTGAAGCTCCCTGTTTTCAGAACGCTGTCAGCAGGAACGCCATATAAAACGGCAAGGTAAGAAACTGGCCTGCACGGCCAACGTTATAGTCGCCCAGCTTGATCGCGCCGCCCACATGGTATTCTTCCGGATGATTGAGCACAGTTTTTGCACTCTTGGCGTTTCCTGTGGAAGCTTTTACTTCCAATACTCCTGCATCAAACAGCATTGTCGCATAAGTGTGTCGCAACATGTGCGCTGTAATTTTATCTATTACCCACACAGGCTTTCTGGACCCCGCGCCCTTCGATCCACCCGCACATACATTTAGATGATTCATGAACGCTTTCCGGCTTTTGGGGCAAGTATCGTAAAGAGCAGGTACAGCAGCTGCTATCTTGCCATGGATTTCACCTTCTAACCGATTAAAGGCGTCAGCAAACAGAGGACTGCGCCCGGCAGCCCTCCTAAACGCTCCCGACAGAGCGCTCTTTTATATGATGTATGCAGAGATTGCACTGTTGCCTGTGAGATGCATCCGCATCCGTTCAGATTTGGGAAAGGAACTGATCCACAGCGGAAAGCACAGCCTCAAGTTGCATGGACAGAAAAACAACCTTCAGAACCCGTCCGTCTTTCAAATGGATCCGATAATCGTTCCTGTTGGCCTTCTTAAATGACGCAATGGCTTCCGGCCGAATCGTTTCAAGCAATTTTCCCTTGCCCTCGATTGCGCTGCCGATGACGCCGAACGCCAAAGCAACGCCTTTGCTCTTGCCATAAACGGTCAATGCGGACGGCGCAATTTCGATGGTTCCTTCTTTATCGGTTCCGCCGAATTTGTACCCCATCTTCAACTCGTTTTCAGGGCAAAGCTGAAATTGACAGTTTGAGCGGATCGGCGTAAAAGACGCTTCTTTGCGCGCCGTCGGCGTCGTCCGCATGGGTGGCTGCGGCGCTTCTGCTTTTTGACCCGACAGGGAACCATTCGGCGCTGCCACCGGTTTTTCGACCGGAGCCTTTGCTTTCGGCGTGCTCTGGATCACGCGCAAGCTCACGACCGCAACGCGCTTTGCGCCATTCGGCGCCGGTTTTGTTTTTGCATTGGTCAGCCGCAGCTTCATGCCATCCTTCATGCCCTTACGCAACGTCAACTGCATCGGCTCTTCCAAGCAATCCTCCCGCAGCACAATGGTTTCTTCTCGCTGCAGTTGCTCGTCGGTTACCGTCACGAGAAGATAAACCTTTCCCTCCGGAAGAGATTCCGGCTCGGGCTTCGCTTCGGGTTCGGGTTCCGGCTCCGGTATGAGTTCCGGTTCGGGCTTGGGCTCGAGCTTCGGTTCCGGCTCGGGCTTCGGCTCGAGCTTCGGTTCCGGCTCGGGCTTCGGCTCGAGTTTCGGCTCCGGTTCGGGCTCGGGTTTTAATTCAGGCGCGGGCTCAGGTTTAGCTTCGGGTTTCGGCGTGGATACGGACTCCGGCTTGGCTTCGGACTCCGGCACTGTCTCGGGTTCCGGAATGGGTTCGGGAGCGGGTTCCGGTCCTGCTTTTACCGCGATCGGATGTGTCGGTACAGGATCCGGTTCAGTGAAAGCGGAGGCTGTTCCTTCCATTTCCTGCACAATTTCCTCCGGTACACGTGTACCGCATTTGGAGCAGAAAAGTGCCCCGCTTATGAGCTTTGCTCCGCACTTATGGCAAAACATCGGTTCCTCCTGTTACAATTATTCGTCATTTTATGTTATCATTCGTGCTTTCCGTTGTCAATTCCGCATCCGATGAAATAAACAGGATCGGATAATTTTACCTTTACATTTTCTACTGTGACTTTTATAATAGTAGAAAAAACAGGATCCAATAAGAAATAAGGAGTTTGAAATGGCACATTGTCGAAATTGCGGTTCAATTCTGCGTGAAGGAGAACCGTTCTGCCCGCATTGCGGACAAAAGGTTGTCGCAGAGACCGAAGCGGAAACGGCAAATACTTCCTACACGGAAGCGGAATTTGAAGTGGAGGACGACGCATCGGTAGCGCCTTCCGTAACGGAGAAGCCCGCTGCCGAACCTTTCCGTTCGGAACCGCAAAAGCAGGCGGAGCCGACGCAGCAGGCCAAAACCTTCGACGCTGCTCCGATAACGGAACCGCCGAGAGGCAGCACGATCAAAGAAGCGCAGCCGGAAGAACCGGAACCGAAGAAGAAATGCTCCGGTTTGTCGATCGCGGCATTCATCTGCTCGCTGACGATCCTTTTGTCCGGTCTCGGCATCATTCTTGCGATTGTAGATTTGGTCAAAAGCCGCAATCAGCCGCGCAAGAAAGGCTTGTCCATTGCCGCGTTGGTGATCGGCGGAATCGTGATGCTGCTTGCATTTATCGGCAACAACATCGATCTGGAAACGCTTCTGGAACCGAAGGAGGAGACCTTTGCGGAAATCCGAGGCGGAACAGTGTACGCTGCCGACGGTTTTGAAGTTACCGTCGGAGACCATAACTGGGTGTTGGAAAAATCACAAAACAATCTTCTTGTATTTTGCCCTGCGGCAGAAAAAGAGCAGAAAGGCGGCCCTGCCACAAGCATTTGGGTGGCTGAAATAAACTACCAGAAATCGCCGGATGAATATGCGGAGTTTGCGCTGGAAACCGAACGGAATTCGATCTCCGCGAAGCCGAAATCTCTTAAGGTCAACGGCGATCATAAAGGCGTATGGGCCGAGGGAAAGCACGGCGACCGGACCACTCGAATCGCCGTATGGACAGCGGGGAACCGAATGTTTACCGTCGCATACTACGGCGTTGGGCTCGACGCCGACGGAGAAGCGGTTTATCGGGAGATCCTAGACAGCTTTGTCCCGACGCCCAAAGAAACTGCATCGTCGCAAGCTTCACAGGAAGTCGCGCCGCAGGCGGCGCAGGAAGAGAAGCCCGATGTCCCGGCAGCTGCGCTCAGTGATCGGGTTGTATCGCTTTCCCTCGGCGATCACTTTGTGCTTGGATTAAGAGAAAACGGAACCGTTTCACTCCTGCCGGACATAGTGTATGACCATTCTGAGTTTGGCAAAGTTTCCGAATGGAGAGATTTGGCTGCTGTCGAGACGGAAACGATTTACAGCACGTTCATTCTCGGCTTGAAGAAGGACGGAACGGTTGTTTGCTTGGCAGAGAAAAACCTTTCCGGCTATTCAAGCGCCATGCAGGAAATCAAGACATGGCACGACATCGTCTCGATTGAGGCGGGTATCTATGCCGCATACGGAATTCAAAAGGATGGAACGGTCAAAATAGCACGCTTTGATCCGGAAAAGATAGATCATTACCGGATGAATGATAAGCTTTCTGCCGCAGAGAAATGGAGCAATCTGATCGCTTTGAAAGAAATCGGAACAGACCTTTACGGCATCACAGCGGATGGTTCGGTCCTATCGACCAGTTTAGATATGAATCGGGTCTTTTCAAAAATTGACATGCTTCAGATTGCAGATTTGGATGGCTATTATATACCGACGGGAATTTTGCGAGATGACGGAGGCGTGGTAAATCTCATTGGCATCTGTCAGATGTTTGCACCGAACATCTACGACATCTACCACCGTTATGATCTTCCCATATGGACGGACATCAAGAAGATACTTGTTTTTGAGCACCATGCGCTTGGATTGAAAAATGACGGAACGGTCGAGTCTGTTCGGTCTGACAGCGCGTCTTACGCGGATCTCGGGCAAGACCAAGTGTCAGGATGGACCGATATCATAGATATTGTCGGAAATACCTATACGACGATCGGATTGAAAGAAGATGGGACGCTTGTCCTTGCCGGAATTGATTCCGGATTCAATCTCACTGCGTGGAAATAACCGCAAGACATTCCTGATTCATATCTTCAGCTGACTGCACTTTGCTTGCGTGTGCTATCATAGAGTGATATGAATGAGTATAGTGAACAATGCAGATTTTTCCCTAAATTACTGGTTTATTTGGACTTTCCCAGACACCTTCCAGCTTTATCGGCCATACGTGGTCGCAGTTCTCCTAAGCGGAACGCCGCGCGTTCGAATCGCGCCGGGGACGCCAGAACAGGATTGCTATTCTAACAGGATAGCAATCCTTTTTTAACGTCAAAAATAGAAAAAGAAATCTTTCGGGATTGCTTTTTACGGTATTTGTATGTATAATTTAAAAGGATTCATTGAAAGGTGCGTACACCAATGATTATTACTATCGCCTGATAACTGAACAGAGGCACATAATAAAGCGAGGGGTGATTCCCTTTTGTTTGTTGTGCCATTTTTGAGTATCTTCTGATAGTGGGAACCGCAGGATGCAGCCACGACGGGAGCTGCTTCGCTGCGGTATTTTTACGCCCTTTTTTAAGAGCTGACCCCATACCGAAACAATTACAAATCAAATCTTATGTTCAAGGAGAAAAACCATTTATGATCATTAAACTGGAACCTATCAATGATAATAACAGAGATGCTGTTTTGGCCCTTTCCGTACAAGAGGATCAGCCCTTTGTCGCGACGAACGACTATTCATTGAGAGAGGCAGCCGAGGCCAATGCCAAGGCGCCCGGCACGGCGAGACCGTTTGCGATCTGTGCTGGGGAAAAG
>CADAQS010000108.1 GCA_902790115.1 uncultured Eubacteriales bacterium
ACCAAGAAGTTTCACACGGAAGTGCTGCGGCAGCTGCTTCTGATGCTGACCGCCGTCCTTTCCACCGCCGTTGGAATGCTTCTGATCAAATCCGGCTACGAAAGCCTGCTGTCCGGTCTTCCGTTCTTGCTGCGCCTTGCCGCAAACATGACGGCATTCCTTGCCGATTCCGTTGTGCTGATCTGCAGTTTCCCGCTTGCGCTGACGCTTCGCAGAATCCTTCCAAAGCAGTTTCCGCTGCTTTGCCAATAACGTCAGTACAGAAAGCCCAAGTAGGCATCCAACGCGTTATAGAGCATGTCACCCGAACAGACCTGAATCGACGCGTCTGTTCCCTGTACCGTCTCATCGGCATACAGATCATGCGCGCCTGTCAGCACAAGCACCGGAATGATCTCGTATCCGTCGCCGAAAATGACGTCGAGATACGTGCAGTATTTGGCGCACTGCATAACTTCCTCCGGATCAATCCGGTCTTTCATTTTGAATTCGAGCGAAAACACATGGCGCTCCGCGATCAGCAGCACGTCGGCATAGATCCGGATTCCGCGCGATTTCCTGACGCGAAGCTCAAACACGATCTCCCAGTCTGAAAACCCTTTGTATCCGAATGATGAAAGGTCACGAAACAGCTGCACCAATGTTTCGCGCGCATCGAGGAATGAATGGAACAGTCCGCGGGTATCGTTGAGATTCCGACCGATGTTCTCGCATCCCATCTTCAAAATCTCCAGCCATTTGGCCGCATCGAGGCGAAGAAACTCGCCGACCGTCGAGTAATAGCCGGAAAACTCATACAGCCCGCTGTGCGGACGATTCTGTCCGATGATGCCGTGCCACAGATACTCGCTGTCCTGCCAGCAAAGCTCGTGCATAAACGGAGAAGCATACAGATAACGATTGACTGTGCTGTGCGGAACGCCGAGATTTGAAGCAATCTGCCGCGCCTTAATCCCTTCTTCGCTCCTGCAGATCTCCATATAGATCCTGCGCTCCAGCGGATCGATCCTTGTCATAGCTTCCCACCTCGGTTTGTTTTCAGCATCATAGCACCGATCCTGCGGGAATGCAAGTTCTCCGCTCCTTTCTCCGATCTTTTTCGTGACAAATCCCGTAAAATATGGTATCCTGTTGCAATCACTCGAGAGGAGGCCCGTATGAGTCCTTTTGCAGAACAATTGATTCACAGTCCGTTTTTTGATTTTCTGATGAACCTGCTGCGCAGCATCGCGGCGCTTCGAACGCCGGTCGGCAACGTGTTGATGCAGGCCGTTACCGTAATCGGGGAGGAAACCGTGTTTATCATTCTCGGCATGCTGCTGGTGTGGTGTCTCGATAAAAAATGGGGATACCGGTTCCTTGCGATGTTTATGGTCGGCAATCTGTTCAATCAGATTCTGAAAGCGATCTTTCTGATTCCCCGCCCGTGGGTTATCGATCCAGATTTTCAGATCGTCGAATCCGCCCGCGCGGAAGCCACCGGCTACTCTTTTCCGAGCGGACATACGCAAAACGCCGTTCTGACGATCGGCGGTCTAGCCGTATGGTTCAAAAAACGCTGGGGATACGTGGCAGCCGTTGTAATCGCGCTGCTCGTCGGGTTTTCCAGAATGTATCTCGGCGTCCATACGCTGTTCGATGTCGGTGTTTCCTGGATCACCGGCCTTTTGATTCTGATCCTTCTGAACAGGCTTTTGGATGCGTTCGGTGACGATCCGAAAAAGTTTGCCGCTCTGCTCGCGATCGGATTGACAGCATGTATCGGATTTTTGCTCTATCAGTACTTCGCCCCGGCGCATATCTATCTTGTCAAGGAGGATTACAAGAATGCGCACATTCTGCTCGGCACGACGGTCGGATTCATCCTCGGCTGGGTAATCGATACGCGCTGGGTTCACTTTGATCACAAAGCTGTCTGGTGGGTGCAGCTCATCAAGATTGTTGTCGGCGCCGGACTCGTGATCGGCATCCGCTCCCTCCTCAAAAAGCTGTTCGGCGGCGATGATGCCGCGCCGTTTCTGCACGGAATTCGCTACGGCATCATGACGCTGATCGCAATCGGCTTCTATCCGATGCTGTTTAAGCCGCTGGTTCGCTGGTCGGAAAGGCTCGTCAAGAAACCATAAACCGATTTTCAGGAAGGCCGTTCTTCGGAACGGTCTTTTTTTTACTTTTTTCTCCGGTTTTCGGAAGAAAAAGCGGTGTTTTCACCCGATATTCCATTTATACATAAAATAACCCATTATACTTTACACCTTGTTCATAATTTGTTCAAGCCCTATTCATAAATTTCGGAGTGTTTGTTGGAAAAACTGTCACAGATTGGTGCTTGTTTCGACATATTTTTTTCGTATAATGCAGACGATGAAGAACGAGAGAGGAGATCGGAGAGATGGATCGTAAAGAGTTGGACAGGTTGTTTCGGAGGATCGAACGCGCATCTGGCATTACTCGCTACATCTGCTTCCGTAAGTTCTATACGGTCTGCAGGAGCCTGTTTCTTTGATCTGAGGATGCGCTGATCGATCATCAACGGGGTTTTTCCCCCATTTTTACGGCAATCAAAAAGCCGGCGGATGATTCTCCGTCGGCTTCTTTCTATATTCGGTTATGACAGGTTCCAGGGAATCGGGAAGGTGAACTCCTCCGCCGTCTCGTCGATCTCATAATGCTTTTCCCGCATCTCGGGATCGTCGAACCGGTTAAAATCATTCAGGCTCGGAGAATACGTCAGCATGTGGATCGTTCCCTCCGCCTCGTTCACCTGCATCAGTCGGAGATATGCGTCTCCCCCGACCTTTCCGGCGGCCTGATAGTTGAACATCATCTGATAGACGCTGCGATCCGTGCTTCCGTCGCCGTCATCGTCCAGATCCTCGACCTGACAGTATGCGCCGTACCGATGCCCGCACAGGACGAACCGGATGTTCGGTTGTTTCTTTACCACTTGTTTGAACAGCTTCTCGCCGTCTTCGGAACGTACATAGTCGTTTGTGAAGTAATCATGCAGGCACAAAAACGCCACGCGGTCCGGATACTCGGCAAACACCTTATTCAGCCACTTTATGCATCCGGAATCCGGTCCGAAGCTCATATATACAAACAGGAAATCGGTCTTTCCGATCGTCATGAGATCATAATGCCCGCGGTTATCCTGATAGGAACCGCCGTACCACGGCTTGTCCCGATATTGCTTTTCGCCGAAATGCTTGCTGTACGGGCCGAATTTCTTCGGTTCCTGGCAATCATGGTTTCCGGCAAGGACGCCGTTCGGAATATTCTCCAGATACGCCTGTGCTTTGACTGCAACCTCCCACTGCGCTTCGTCGTCCGTCTTGTTGACCAGATCGCCCGTATGAATCACATACTCGAGATGCAGCGGTTCCTTTTCCCGCTGCAAAAACGATGTCATTGCCTCATACAGTTCCGGAAACTTGGCCGAGTAATGCTGCGGATCGCTGATCCACGCGATCGTATAGACGCCTTCCGGCGCGGAATACGGAAGCGGTGTTGCCGCGGGTTCCGGGGTTGCGGTCGGCTGTGGGGTCGCCTCTTCGGTCGGTTCTTCCGACGGCGCACCGGTCGGTTCCGGGGTTTCGATCGGCATTGCCGCTTCGGTCTCGTCCGGTATATAAGCAACCACTACCTGCAGCTGCGGCGTCGGCGACGCCTGCGGCAACGCCGGTTCCTGCGCTGCAGGCTGCGCGCAGGCAGTCAGCAGCAGCAAAGCCAATAGCATCAAAATCCTTTTTCGCATCGAAAGACCTCCCAAACCGCCTCGGATTCCGTGGAAACGGACAGCACGTAATCCGCAAAATGCATCTGCCGTACCGTTTTATCCTCCGTGGTATCGACCGTACAAAGCGCGCGCAGCCCTTCCCCGCTCCTCTTGACAATGCTCTCCTTGGCCGAAAACAGATCGCGGAACGTTTCGCCCGTCCGCGCAGGCAGCCAAACGGTTTGAACCTCGGTTTCGGTCGAGATTCTTTCGGCAAGCGCATCGGTGACCGGACGGGTTCGTTCGATATCGACGCCTACCGGAAGATCGCAGACGGCTGCGGCTGCATAGTCTCCGGCATGCGACAATGAAAACTCGACGGTGCGATCAAGCAGGAACGGCTTTTGCAGCGCTTCCGTTCCGATCCGGAGCGGAAGCGAAACCGGGATGCCTGCGCGGGTCAGCGCTTCAATGAGGCAATACTCCGCAAGCATGCCGCGATCACGGTCCGCAGCATTTTTCAGTCTTGCGCACTTTTGGATGCGGTAGTCCGAAAGCTGTGAGCCGTATCTGGCCTGCAAAGAAGGCAGCGCATCAAGCGACGCGTATACGGTTATCAGACGGTTTTTCATTTGGATTATTTTACCATGTCCGCCGAATCGTGTCAAATGACCGCTACAACGGATTAAAACCGCTCAAAGCGGGCAAAACTGACCTCCGAACGAACCTGATTCGGAGGTAACGAATGCATAAAGTTGAGATCTGCGGCGTCGATACCGGAAGTCTTCCCGTTTTGAAGCAGCAGGAAATGCGCGATCTGCTTGCCCGGGCAAAAGCCGGCGACAGCGCCGCACGGGAGCGGTTTATATTCGGAAATCTGCGGCTGGTGCTGTCGGTGGTTCAACGGTTTTCCGGCAGAGGTGAGCAGGCGGACGATCTGTTTCAAGTCGGCTGCATTGGGCTCATGAAGGCAATCTCCGGCTTCGATCTGTCGCTGGACGTCCGGTTTTCGACCTACGCCGTCCCGATGATCGCAGGCGAGATCCGGCGGCACCTTCGCGATTACAATACGGTTCGCGTGTCCCGGTCGATCCGTGACCTCGCCTACCGCGCCGTACAGGCGAAGAACAAGCTCTCGGAAACGCTCGACCATGAACCGACGGTCGGTGAGATCGCAAAAGAACTCGAACTCCCGGAAGCGGACGTCGTATTCGCGCTCGACGCGATCTCCGACCCGGTCAGCCTGTATGAGCCGGTGTACCACAGCGAGGACGACACGGTCTGCATTCTCGATCAGATCCGCGATAACAAATCGCAGGAATCGCATTGGCTGAACAGCATCGCGATCGAAGAAGGCATCAAACACCTTTCCGAGCGCGAACAAAAGATTCTAAAGATGCGTTATTTCGGCAGCCGCACGCAGATGGAAGTCTCCAAGGAGATCGGTATCTCGCAGGCGCAGGTATCCCGGCTCGAAAAGAGCGCGCTCAAGCAGCTGGAGCGCTTTGTCACGTCATGACCGCTAAGATTGCAGGCGCGTCATCTCCTTGCGGAGCCGTTTGATGATGCGCTTTTCGATACGGCTGATATAGCTTTGGGAGATTCCCATCGCATCGGCGACCTGTTTTTGCGTCTGCGGATGCTCATCCCGAAGCCCGAAACGCAGTTCGATGATGTCCCGCTCCCGTTCGGTCAGGGTGTCGAGCGCTTGATGCAGCAGTTCCCGATCGACCGAATCCTCCAAGTCCCGGCTGACGATGTCGGGATCGGTTCCGAGGATATCGGAAAGCAGCAGTTCGTTGCCGTCCCAATCGACGTTCAGCGGCTCGTCGAAACTGACTTCGAGCTTGAGCTTCGTCGTGCGGCGCAGGTGCATCAGGATCTCGTTTTCAATGCAGCGGGAGGCGTAGGTCGCAAGCTTAATCTTTTTCTCCGTCTTAAACGTATCGATCGCTTTGATCAAACCGATCGTGCCGATGCTGATCAGATCTTCGGTTGAAACGCCGGTATTGTCAAACTTGCGCGCGATATAGACGACGAGGCGAAGATTGTGCACAATCAGCTTATCCTTCGCCCATTTTTCGGTACGCGAAGCTTCGATGCAGCGCGCTTCCTCTTCGGGGTCGAGCGGTGCGGGCAGGCTTTCGCCCGTGTGAATATACCAGCACGCGTTTTTGCGTCCGATCCGGAACCGCAGCAGGATTCGCATCCAAAGTCTTTTGAAGAACCGTTTCATTTGTTTTCCTCCATTCCGTTGGAATCAGGCTTGCCGGCAGGATCGCATCGGCATCCGGGATCGGCTGTACGGAGCGCGCCGCATAGCA
>CADAQS010000109.1 GCA_902790115.1 uncultured Eubacteriales bacterium
GCTTTCGGGCTTTCTGCTTGTCCGCGATCTGAAGAACAAGGCGTACGCCAAAACGCTCCAGAAAGCGGACGGCCACAAAAAAATGCCGATCTTCGTGCTGGTTGTAATCTGGATCTTTGTTTCGATCCTGTACACCGCGCAGGTCAGCCCGATGTTCTTCCGCTACTTCAATCAGCGTACCGACGTTGCGGTGCCGCTGATCGGCATTGTGATCTCGATTGTCGGGCTGTGTGTCGAAGCGCTTGCCGACAAGCAGAAGACCGATCAGAAAAAGGTCAATCCGAACATGGTCGCGACCGAGGGTCTTTACAAGATGGTCCGCTGCCCGAACTATCTCGGGGAAATCACGTTCTGGCTCGGCGTGTTCGTGGCGGGCATCACCGCGTATGCCAACGCAGGCCAGTGGATCATGGCCGTGCTTGCGCTGATCGCGATCGTCTTCATCATGTTCAATGGCGCGCAGCGGCTCGAAAAGCGGCAGAACGGACGCTACGGCAACGATCCGGCGTACCGGAAGTATGCAGATTCGACGCCGATCATCCTCCCGCTGATCCCGCTGTATCATCTGAACAAGCCGGAGAAAAAGGTAAAATAATGGAAGCGGTCAAGGATTTTTCGGCGGCGATGGCGCTTGTGGACTTCATTCCGGTGATCCTGTTCGGGGTTGCGGCGGTGATGCTGCAGCGCGATCTGTACAACAAGATGAGCAAAGGCGCGTTCGCGCTGTTCGCGGCCGGCACGATCGACGTGCTGTGTGCCGGTGCGTTGAAAGCGCTGTATAAACTGCTGTATGCTGCGAATGTCTGCGACTTCGTGCCGCTGAATGCGATGTTCTTCCCGGTGCAGTCGATCGGCTTTCTGCTCGCGGGAATCGGCGTCGTTGCGATGCTCGTGCACAGACAGGGCGAAACGCTGGCTGGCGTCGCGGCGCCCGCGGCGTTTTCGGGCACGTTCGTGTTCGTTACGCTGATGGTTGCCGGACTCGGCTGCATGGACTTCGGTCTCTGCGCACTCGCGAAGAGACTCAAAAAGCCTGCGGCGATCGTGCTGCTGGTCGTTTCGTTCGTGCTGTGCCTCGGCATGGGGTATCTGTCCTCGAAGAACTTCGAGAAGGCTTCGATGAACTGGATCGCTGAGGGCATCAATGTTTGCGGACAGCTGTGCTTTCTGCTTGCGACAGTCGTGATGCATAAAGCCGGACTCAAGGACCTTCTCTTAAATACGGAAAAATGATCGATCATCTGTTACAGGAAATTGCAAAACGGTATCCGCTGACCGAACAGCCGGCGGATGAATATGCCTCGCTCAAGGCGAACGGCATGCGCTTTACGATCCGCTCATATGAAGCAAAGGGACTCGGGCATGTATCGACGATGCAGGCGAAGGGCTTCTTTGGCCTGATGCGGATGGATACGCTGATTCTCAACCCGCTCGAAAAGGATCTGCCGCTGTATTCGTACGATCGGGTGCATGCGATGGGCAACGATACGCTGATCGTCGAGCTGTATGACACGCTGCTCGAACCGCGTGCGTTCGAAGCGGTTCGAAAGGTGCAGAAGAGCTTTTCGGATCTTCCGGATCATCCGCTCGGCGAGCACTGGTACGATCCGATTAAGCTCCCCGAGAGCATCTCGAAAAAAGGAAAAACAGACGCCGGCGCGCGCTTTGACGCGCTGACGGAGGAACATCTTTCTGCACTGCTGAATGCCGCGCCGGAAGACGCGTGCGATCCCGCCGCAAAGCGGGAAAAGTCGGCCGTCTACGTAGAGGGGTTATTGACGCACGGCGGCCCGTCGACGGACGTGTTTAAGAGGGCGCTCGGCGACGAAAGCACGGCGAAGCTGTTCCGAACGGTTCTGTTCGGAACAGTCGGATAAGGAGCGGTAAGCGTCCGGCCGGATACGGCCGGGCGCTGTGCTTTTTGGGAAACGCTTGCGCCAAACCGCCGGGTGCGGTATCATAGAGGACGGAGGACAGAGCGATGAATGATCTGTATTTCGACCGGATCCTGCTGACGGGACCGGTTGCGCCGGAATCTTACCTGGCAGATATTCCCGCGGTGCGGTGGCTGCAGCAAACCGGCGAGCTTCGGCTCAACAGGCGCGTGACGATTCTCGTCGGTGAGAACGGCGCCGGGAAGTCCACCCTTTTGGAGGCGATCGCCGTCGCGTACGGGTTCAATCCCGAGGGCGGAACGCTGAACTTCTCCTTTGCAACCGAGGATTCCCATTCCGAACTGTGGCGTCATATCCGGCTTGCAAAGCATCGCCGCCCGCGCGACGGGTTCTTTTTGCGTGCCGAAAGCTTTTACAATATGGCAACTTACATCGACCGGCATGACGCCGACCCGGAATCCGGCGATGACATCATTACGGGATTCGGCGGTGTCAGCCTGCATCACCGGTCGCATGGGGAAAGCTTTCTTGCCGCTGTACAGAACCGCTTCGGCGGGCACGGTCTGTACCTGCTCGATGAGCCGGAAGCCGCGCTGTCGCCGACCAAGCTGATGACGCTGCTTGTGGAGATTGACCGGCTCGTTGCCGCCGATTCACAGCTGATATTGGCAACGCATTCGCCGATGCTGATGGCCTATCCCGAAGCTGAGGTGCTCGAACTGTCGGAGGACGGGATTCATCCGGTCGATTACCGGGAAACGGAACACTATCTCGTAATGCGCAGCTTTCTCGAAAACCCGAAACGGATGTTCGATTTGCTGCGGGAACGCGACTGAACAATCCCGGCGGAGACCTTGTCGGCTTTCGGGAAAAACTTGCGTTCGGCAAATTTTGACGGAAATTTTGCCTGTACGATTGCATTTTTTTATGCTATACTTTATGCTATGAGAAGATTGGTGTTCGGAAGTCTGTTGCTGGGACTGCTGCTGCTCGGCTGCCAGAAGGCGGAGCAGGAGCCGATCGTGATCGTGCAGACAACCGCGGCTCCCACCGTGACCATGCAGGTTTCGGCGCCCGACGCGACGCCGGAGCCGACCGAATTGCCGACCGAGGCGCCCACCGAAGCGCCGACCGAGGTGCCGACGCCGGAGCCGACCGAAGAGCCGACGCAGGCGGAGCGCCTTTCGTCCTACATCGATTCGATGACCGACGAGGAACTGATCGGGCAGCTTTGCATGTTCGGCTTCTCCGGAACGAAGCATATCAGTTCGGAGTTTTCGGGTATTCTGGAGACCTACCGGATCGGCTGCGTGATCCTGTACGGGCAGAACATGGAACGCGGCAACCGCGACGGCGGCTTTGCGCAGTGCGCGGAACTGACCGATTCGGTCCGTGCGGCAAACCGCAGCGAGATTCCGCTTCTGATCAGCACCGACGTCGAGGGCGGCAGCGTTACGCGCTTCAAGTGGAAGAAGACGCTCGACAGCGCGAGAACGCTCGGCAAAAAAGGGGATTTCGACCGTGCGCGCACCCAGTTTGCCTACATCGGCGAGGGATTGCAGTCGGCGGGCATCAACGTCGATCTTGCGCCGGTGCTCGATGTGGCAAAGAAGCCCGATGAGCATTTTTTGGGCAAGAGGATCATCTCATCGGACGCCGACACGACGGGCGAGATCGGCGTCGCCTGCATCGAAGGTCTGCATGAGGCGGGCTGCCTTTCGATCGTGAAGCATTTTCCCGGCCACGGCGCGGTGAACACTGATTCGCACGAGCAGACGCCGGTCGTTTCCAAATCGCTCGATTCGCTGACGGCATACGAGCTGGCCCCGTTCCGCGAAGCGCTGAAAAACGGCGCGGACGGCGTGATGGTCGCGCACATCTCGTATCCGGCGATCGACGACGAGCATATCGCAAGCCAGTCGTGGATATTCATCACGGAGCTGCTGCGCTCCGAATACGGGTTCGACGGCATCGTGATGAGCGATGATTTCCGCATGGCGGGCATCCGCAAGCAGACCTCTCTGGACAAAGCCGCGGTGCAGTTTTTGCTCGCCGGCGGGGATCTGATCCTGTGCGGAGCGAATCACAGCTATCAGAAAAAGATTCTAGACGGTCTGTACGGCGCGGTTGCAGACGGCACGATCGATCGGGAACGGCTGAAGGAGAGCGTTTTTCGGATCCTGTCCGCGAAGCTTCGCGTGACGGATTGGACGATATAGAGTTTTCGGAGCATGAGGGGGTATTTATGACCAAGATCGGATTTGACAATCAAAAGTACATCGAGCTGCAATCGAAGCGCATTCTGGAGCGGATTGCACAGTTCGGGGACAAGCTGTATCTGGAATTCGGCGGAAAGCTGTTCGACGATTACCATGCGTCGCGCGTTCTGCCCGGCTTTTTGCCTGATACGAAGATCAACATGCTGATGCAGCTCAAGGACAGCGCCGAGATCATCATTGCAATCCACGCGGGCGACATCGAGCGCAACAAGATCCGCAACGATCTGGACATCGCGTACGACCGCGAGGTGCTGCGCCTGATTGATGCGTTTCACAAGAAGGGGCTTCTGGTTTCCGGCGTCGTCGTGACGCGCTACCGCGGGCAGGCGTCGGTCGATGCGTTCGCGGATCGGCTTGACCGGCTCGGCATCCGGGTGTACCGTCACTATCCGATCGAAGGGTATCCGCAGAACCCGCAGCTGATCATCAGCGAGGACGGGTTCGGCAAGAACGAATTTGTCGAGACGACGCGTCCGCTCGTCGTGGTCACCGCCCCAGGACCCGGCAGCGGTAAGCTTGCCGTATGCCTTTCACAGGTGTATCAGGAGTTCCGCCGCGGCGTGCGCGCGGGCTATGCAAAGTTTGAAACGTTCCCGATCTGGAATTTGCCGCTGACCCATCCGGTCAACCTCGCGTATGAGGCTGCGACGACCGATCTGGACGACGTGAACATGATCGATCCGTTCCATCTTGAAGCATACGGCACGACGACTGTCAATTACAACCGCGACGTCGAATCCTTCCCGGTGCTGAACACGATGTTCAAGCGTATCTACAACGAATCGCCATACAAGTCGCCGACGGATATGGGCGTCAACATGGTCGGCTTCTGTATTACGGACAACGAAGCGGTATGTGAGGCGGCGCAACAGGAGATCGTGCGGCGTTATTTCCAGGCGGCCTGCGCGTATAAGCGCGGACAGCTGAGCAAGGATCAGGTCTATAAGGCGGAGATGATCATGAACCGCTGCGGGCTGACGGTCGAGGATCGCAAGGTCGCGATCGCCGCGCGGGCAAGGGCGCAGGAGACAGGCGCTCCCGCCATGGCGATCGAACTGCCCGACGGCAGGATCGTGACGGGCAGAACCGGCAGCATGGTCGGTGCAGCGGCGGGCGCTTTGGCGAACGCATTGAAGGCGCTTGCGGAGATCCCGGACGACATAGATCTGATTGCGCCGATCGTTCTGCAGCCGATCCGCGATCTGAAGATCCACCATTTCGGCAGCGAAAACCCGCGCCTGCACAGCGACGAATTCCTTTATTCGCTTTCGATCTGCGCTGCAACTAATCCGATGGCGGCGCAGGCGCTCAAACAGCTCCCGAAGCTGCGCGGCTGTGAAGCACATGCGAGCGTGATTCTTTCGCATGTCGATACGGATACCTACCGGCACCTCGGTCTGAACTGTACCTGCGAGCCGGAACGGGAGACGAATCGCCTGTTCGACTGATTCCGTATCCAGAAAATGTGTTCAAATGCTTGCAATTTGCGCAGCAATATGATATAAATACTTAGTACGGTCTTTACGGATCGTTCCCTGCCGGTGTGTTGGAATTGGCAGACGAGGAGGACTCAAAATCCTTTGCTGGCGACAGCGTGTGGGTTCGAGTCCCACCACCGGCACCATAGAAGGACTCTAATTATGATACAATTAGGGCCCTTCTTTTTTGCACCCCTCCCCTTCGAAAAGTCCTTATACCATGGGCTTTTTCGGCTTCTCGCACACGAATATCAGTTTGTGCTGTCTCTTCATACATGTTCATCCAGTCGATTTTCGACCATTTATAGCAAAAATCCCATCCCGACCGATCTTGAAATCGTGTACGAGATG
>CADAQS010000110.1 GCA_902790115.1 uncultured Eubacteriales bacterium
TCCGTAACGGCGATCATTCCTTATTTCTCTTATGCCAAAGGCGACAAGAAGGACGAGCCCCGCGTTTCGATTCGCGCACGAGTGTGCGCAGACTGTATCGAAGCGGCAGGTATCGATCGTGTGCTGTTCATGGATCTGCACGCAGCGCAGATTCAGGGTTTTTTCAAAAAGCCGGTTGACCATCTGTATGCAAGACCGCTCCTTTGCGAGTATGTCAGACGGCAGGGCCTTGTGTCCGACAAACTCGTTGTTGTCGCGCCGGATGCAGGCAGCGCAAAACGCGCGCATTCGTTTGCCAAGATACTCAACGCCGATGTCGCAATCGGAGACAAGACGCGTTTTGATCATTCCGAGCAGGCTAAGATTTTGAACATCATCGGCGATGTCAAAGGGAAGGACTGCCTTGTGGTAGATGACTTCTCGATCTCCGGCGGCACGATGGTCGATATCGCAAGAGGATTGAAGGAGAACGGTGCGGCGCACATTTACGGCGCGCTTTCGCACAACGCCATGAACGAAAAAGCGCTTCGCCGGATCGAAGAGAGTCCCTATGAGTGGATCGTAACGACTGATACGGTCGAATGTCCGGAAGCGGTCAACTATAAAAAGATTCGGATTATCTCCGCGGCGCCGCTGTTTGCGATGGCGGTTAAGACGATCCACGACCGCACCTCGATGGGTGAAATGCTCGAAAACAGCTCTTCCGCACTGATTCAGGACATTCGTTTTGAGGAACAGCCTAAGAATATGTAATAGTTGTATATAGGAAGCAGGTTTTTGCACCTGCTTCTTTCTTTTTTTGTGCGATTTTCCAAGAGAAATCCTCCGATTCCGTTTGACAAAGACGTTGTTTTTGGGCTATAATAAAATCAGAAAGGAGGTGGTCATGTGTTCCAGGTCGGCGATCTCGTATGCTATCCGATGCACGGTGTCGGTCGCGTGGAATCCATCGAGGAACAGACAATTCTCGGTGAAACAAGTCAGTATTATCTTTTGCGGTTTATCATCGGACGAATGACGGCAATGGTGCCTGTTTCGGCTGCGAAAAACGTTGGCCTGCGCCCGCTTGCAGATGCACAAACGTGTGAGCATGTGATCAGCTCTTTGATGAACGATGAATACGCCCAGGAGAGCGACAACTGGAATCAGCGTTATCGCGATAATCTTGATAAGCTCAGGGAGGGAAGGGTTCAGAACGTTGCGGAAGTCGTCAAATGTCTGATGCGCCGCGATCAGCAGCGCGGGCTCTCCGCCGGCGAACGTAAAATGTTTCTGACTGCAAGACAGGTGCTGGTTGCAGAATTATCTGCGGCAACCGGAAGATCCGAAACGGAATTAATGCCTCTGGTCGGCGGTGAATAAGATTGTGTTTTCAACAAGTTCATAAAATAATGCTTGACAAAACGATGTATTCCTCACTATAATATGGAAGGTTATTGTGTCGAACAAGACACGTATATTTTGTAAGGGAAGGTGTAAGATATGGTACGTACCTATCAGCCCAAGAAAAGACAGCGCAGCAAGGTCCACGGTTTCCGCAAGCGTATGACTACGGCAAACGGACGCAACGTGCTGAAGCGCAGACGCGCTAAGGGTCGTAAAAAAATGAGCGCATAATGCACTTGGCTTTGGGAAAAGAAAAGAATTGAGCGCTTGCGGCAAGTGATTCGCTTGCCGTAATTGCTATGTACGGGAAAATACGCCGGTGAATCGATCGAATTCTTTGAAACGGCATAAGGAATTTCACTATACCTACCGTGTCGGAAAATCGGTCGGATCGCATTTGTTTTCGCTGATCTGGGCAAAGAACAGGACCGATGCCGTGAAAATCGGTTTTTCGGTTTCCAAACGTGTCGGCAACAGTGTGCAGCGGAACCGGGCTAAACGCCGGCTTCGCGCGTGCATCACGCCGATGATCGGGTCGATCCGAAGGGGGACGAATCTGATCTTCGTTGCAAGACGCGATGTGCTGGATGTTCCTTTTACACAAATGCAGCAGCAGATGCACGATATTCTGTCGCGTGCCGCTTTACTGGACAATGTACAATGAAACGCATTCTGTTGGCTTTGCTGAAGTTCTATAAAGGTGCGATTTCGCCCTGGCTTCCGAGAGCATGCATCTATACGCCGACCTGTTCGGAATATGCGATGGAGGCGATTGAGAAGCATGGCCCATGGAAAGGCACATTGCTTGCGATCTGGCGAGTTCTTCGCTGCAACCCGTTTGCACGCGGAGGATATGATCCCGTACCGGAACCGCATCACAAGTAAGGAGTTACATATATGGACGGCTCATTTTTCCTGACACAATGGCTGTATCAGGCCATGTCATGGGTCTATCAGAAGCTGGTCGTGCTTTTTGGCGCATCGGCAAACGCCAGCGGCCACGGCGGCTGGGTCGTAGTTCTGACGATCTTTGTTTTTACGCTTGCGATCCGAGCAGCTACATCTGTCGGTGATATCTCTTCGCGCAAATCCAGCATTAAGATGGCTGCAATTCAGCCGGAATTGGACAAACTGCAGAAGAAGTATCAGAATGATCCGCAAAAGCTTAACATGGAGCAGCAGAAGATCATGAAGGCGAACGGCGTCAGCATGTTCGGCGGTTGTCTGCCGATGCTGCTGATGTTCCCGCTTTTGATCATGTTCTTTAACGCATTCCGTGCATGGGCAAACGAGCAGATGCTTGCCTTGATGCTTGCCATTGAAAACGGAGAAGGCTTGACGATGTTCCAGGGATTCAAATTCCTTTGGATCACGAACATCTGGCGCCCGGACAATCTGACGGCCGGCGGTTCTCTGATGAACGGTTCGGAGTTCTGGAGCACTTTTGCGGTTACGAACAACATCGAACGCTTCTTCTATTTCCAAAAGAATCAGGCCGCTTTGCAGGACATCCTGTATAAGCTGCATTTCTATACCGTAAAGATCAACTCGCTCGGTCAGATCGAGGGATATGAATTTGCAAAGGACGCGGGCGCGGCTTTCCGCGTTGCGTATGAGGGATTTGTCAAACCGATTACGGATTCGATCCCGAAGTTCTACTCGATGTCGAACGGCTTTGCGATCCTGCCGGTTCTCGCCGGCGCTACCGGCTTTTTGCAGATGTGGATCATGCAGAAAACACAGCCGCAGCAGGCCAATACTCAGGCGAATTCATCGATGAAGATGATGAACTACATGATGCCGTTGATCTCGGTATTCTTTTGCTATCGCTATGATGCGACGTTTGCGTTCTACTGGATTTTTTCCAACATCATTGCGCTCGGCATCAACCTGATTCTGAACTCGGTATTTCAGAAAGATAAACGCAAGACAGCTACGGAGGTCAAAGCATGAGAAGCATGGAGTTTTCCGGCAGGAATGTCGATGAAGCGATTTTCCACGGTTTGAATGAAATGGGACTTTCGATCGATGAAGTCACTACAGAGATTATTCAGCGCGAGTCGAAGGGACTGTTCGGAATCGGCGCAAAGAATGCGATCGTACGAATCACGGAACGCGAAGTTCCGGTAACTCCGGTATTTGAAAAGGTCCAGAAGGCGGAACCGCGTCATTCGGAACCGCGCCGCTCCAAGAGCGATAAGCCGAAGAGCGAAAAGACCAAGAGCGAAAAATCCGGAAAAAAGAGCGAGACGAAGCGCGTCGAGACGCCGGAATTCGATTACGACGAGAACCTTGCCAAAGAAAACGAGGCAGCGATCTTCCTTGCAGAACTTTTGAAAAACATGAAGATCGAAGCAACCGTTCAGGCGGCGGAAACGAGTGACGGACTTCGACTCAATATCCTCTCCGAGACGGACGGTCTTCTGATCGGACGTCGCGGGGAAACGCTGGATGCCATCCAGTATCTTGTTTCCCTGTACTGGAACAAGGATCGTAAGGATAATGCCTATCGTCGGGTGACTGTCGATACCGAAGGCTATCGTGCCCGCCGGGAGGAAACGCTTCGGAAGCTTGCAAGACGGACTGCTGTTCGCGTCGCAAAGACGGGCAGAGCGGTTACGATGGAGCCGATGAACCCATACGAGCGCAGGATCCTGCATTCCTCGCTGCAGAACTTCAACGGTGTGACGACTTACAGCGAAGGTGAGGAGCCAAACCGCAGCGTCATCATTGCGCCGGACAAATAATCAAACGGGCCGCGATTGCGGCCTTTTTTCTATCAGGAGAGTATTGTGGAAACTACCGACACCATCTTTGCACCGTCTACCGCGATCGGCGGAGCGATCGCTATCATTCGAATCTCCGGCCCAAAAATAAGTGAGGTCATACAAAACCTGCTTTCTGTCACGCTTTGTCCTCGGCAGATGACTTTTGTTTCGATCGTTTCCTGCGGTGAACTGCTGGACGAGGCAATGGCGGTCTATTTTCCGGGACCGAAAAGCTATACCGGAGAGGATATGCTTGAATTGCACTGCCATGGCGGGATACAGACGGTTCGACGTGTTTCCGATGCGCTTCTTTCCTTGCAGCTCCGGCCAGCGGAAGGCGGCGAGTTCACGCGCCGCGCGTTTTTGAACGGTAAAATGGACCTGACACAAGCCGAAGCCGTTATGGACATCATCAATGCGCAAGCGGATTCTTCGCTTCGATCCGCTCTGCACCAGCTGAACGGCGGTGTACGGCGGAAAATAGAATCAATCGAAAACCGCGTGCTTGATCTGCGGTCTGCCGTCGAAGCTGCGATTGATTATCCGGATGAAGCGGAGGAGGATACCTACCGAGAACTGTTGAGAACACTTCCGGCATTAATCGACACGATCGATCATCTGATCCAAAGCGGAAAAGCCGGGAGAGCGCTTCGGGAAGGCATACGTGTCGTCATTGCGGGGCGTCCCAATGTCGGAAAAAGCTCCTTGTTCAATGCGCTGCTGAACGAAGATCGCGCCATTGTTACCGGGATCGCGGGTACTACGCGCGATGTGCTGGACGAGCGTGTCGCGATCAAAGGCGTATCCGTGCGACTGATCGATACGGCCGGTTTGCGAACTGCGTCCGACGAAGCTGAGAGCATCGGTATCGACCGGGCAATTCAGGCACAGAAGTCGGCGGATCTGATCCTGGTCGTTCTGGACGGTTCCGAGCCGTTGACCGATGCCGATCGGAACATTCTTGCAAAAACCGATCCGAATAAGCGCATCGTGCTGTCCAATAAGTGTGATCTCGGGAAGCACGAAGGTGCGGATCTTTCCATCAGCTGTAAAACCGGAGAGGGGATCGAAACGCTGAAGGAGCGGATCGTTTCGATGGCCGAGCCTGCGCTTGCCGATACGACATGTATCACAAATCTCCGACACATTCGTGCGCTGGAGCAGGCACAAATCTCACTGAAAGAGGCAGTGCGTCAAACTGAACCGGACTGCATCGCTACGGAACTTCGCGAAGCATCGCATCATCTCGGAACCATTACAGGAACCGATGTTGACGAATCCATGCTGGATCGAATTTTTGAAAACTTTTGCGTCGGAAAGTAACAATATGGCAGGCCGATCCCAAAATGATCGGCCTGCCCTTTTATTCCTGCACACTTCTGTTTAACTGAATAGCCGCTTGCACAAGATACAGAATGATCCCGCCACCGGAGAGGAGAATTCCGGCCAGCCAGTAAATAATCGTGAGAGAATTGGTCGTTCCGTAGATTTCCAAAACGCCGCTGACGATGCTTCCGACGGTTGCTGTTGCAATTCCTGCGTGATACAGCGCTCCTGCTGCGAAGGATGGCTTCGGCAAGCAACATCGCTGCATCAGAAACAGTGGGATCATGCCTCCGGCCAGCGGAAACAGAAAGGCGTAAATCATAAAGAAGGAATATACGCCATGACTGAACGATTCATAGATCGCTCCGAATACGATGCAGAACATCGTTGCAGCCAGGTAGAGAAAGATCGTTTTCCAATGCAAAAGCACCC
>CADAQS010000111.1 GCA_902790115.1 uncultured Eubacteriales bacterium
TATCATCACGGTTGCGGTCTGCACCGCGGTCATGCTGCTGGTCGCATACTTTCTGTCAAAGCCGCTGATCCGGCTCAAACGCTTCACCGGCGTGATCGGCAAGGGCAACTATTCGCGCCGCGCCAAGGTCACTTCGCTCGATGAGATCGGCGACCTGACCGTCGCGTTCAACGATATGACCGGCGCGATCGAGCAAAAGGTCGTTGCGCTCGAGAACAACGCCAAGCAGCAGAAGGATTTTGTTGCAAGCTTCTCGCATGAGCTCAAGACGCCGATGACCTCGATCATCGGCTATGCCGACATGCTCCGGAGCGCGGAACTCGACGAGGAGGACGCGTTTATGGCGGCGAATTTCATTTTCAGCGAAGGCAAACGGCTCGAAGCGCTGTCGCTGAAGCTGATGGATCTCGTCGTGCTGGACAAGGAGGATTTCAAGCTCACGCGCGGCTATGCGCGGAAGGCGCTCGGACACGTCGTCGCGGTCGTGACGCCGATGCTCGAAAAGGCCGAGCTGCAGTTTCAATACGAGATCGAACAGCAGATCATCCTGTACGAAAAGGACCTGCTGCTGACGCTGGTCACGAACATTCTCGACAATGCGCGAAAGGCCTCCAGCCCCGGGAAACGAGTCTGGCTGACCGGAAAGCGCATGAACAACCGCTATCGCATCACGGTCCGCGACGAGGGCATCGGTATTCCGAAGGAGGAGCTGTCCCGCATCACGGAGGCGTTCTACATGGTCGATAAGTCCCGTGCCCGCGCACAGCACGGCGCAGGTCTCGGCCTTGCGATCGCGAACCGGATCGCGATGCTGCACGAAAGCTCGCTGCACTTTGAGAGCGAGCAGGGGAAGGGCACGACGGTCTGGTTCGAAGTGCCGCTCGTAAACGCAAAGGAAGGAGGACAGAAAGAATGAAATCCTTCTTCCAAAGCCTTTGGAGCAAGACCAAAACCGCCTTTTCCGCACTGCAAAAGCGCATCCGGATCTTCAACAAGCGGCTTCGCAAGCGCATGAACCGCGACCGCGACAGCCGGACGCGCCTTGCGTATATCGGATTGTCGTTCGGCACCGTCGCACTGGCGTATCTGCTTGTTCTGATCAATATGGGTGTGTTCCGGCTGGCCGAACGCAATCTTTACGACAAAGAACAGTATGAGGCGACGAGCATCATCAGCGCAGGCAGGATCGGTGAACCGCTGTCCCGCGCCGTGCGTGTTGATCTGTACCGGACCTGCACGATCGAAGGCAAGGAACGTGCAACGCTGCCGGAGGAGCGCACCGAGGAGCAGGCGCTGCAGCAGATCAGGAGCCTCTGGGAGCAGACGCTTTCCGCTTATGCCGACAACGGTTATCTCAGGACCGGCGAGAGTGTCGACCGCATCCTGTCGAACAGCAAGTACACGGCAAAACTCCGCGACTTCTATAACGAGGAAACCGGCGCAAAGCTCGCGCTCTGGGGAACGCAGGCGTACTTTACCGCATCGGGCGGGCTCGTCTACTGCCTGTCCGCCGAGCTCGACAGCCGCACCGAGGATGTCTATTCGATGACCGTTGCGCTGTACGGCAACATCGACGGTTCCGATCCGGTCAGCAGTCTGACACCGATGCTGAACGCGCTCGGCGAAAGCCTGTCCGTGACCGACGGGCTGATCGTGTCGCCAACCGAGTACGGCTCATTAACGACCCTGACGTTCTCCGACGGCGTCCGGCTCTGCCGCTATACCTATCCCGGAACGCAGGTGTATCTGACGTTGCAGTGACGCAAAGGAATACCAAAACAGCCCTCCGCGCGTGCGGAGGGCTTTGTGCCGTTTTGGTGCGGGATGCAGCGGCGATCGGATCAAAAGGTAAATGGGGTAAGGATCAAATTACAGCAGGAGGGTTTGAAGGAGAGACCCGATCGCCATCCCTTATCAAACAAACAGTGGATCAAAAATGGTTAGATTACTTTAACCACTAGTAGAATACTATACTTTTGGAAAAATGTCAATAGGGTTTTCGATTTTTTTATAAAAGCGTGTGAAAACGGGAGAAGCATATAAAAAGCTGCGCTTCAGAAGCGCAGCAAGCCGTTTTCGTCGAAGCGGAAGTCCGGTCCCCAGACCACTTCCCAATAATAGCCGTCCGGATCGCGAAAGTACGCGTGATATCCACCCCAAAAGGCGTCCTGCGGCTCCTTGACGACAGTACCGCCCGCCGTGCGGACCTGCTCAATGATCCGATCGACTTCGGTTTTGGTTTCTACGTTGCAGGCGAGCGTGACGCCGCCGAAATCGCTGCCGATCTTCGGCGGATCGGTCTCACTGATATCCACCGCCAGAAGGTCGAGCGGGTACAGCTCAAACTTCGTTCCGGGCGTGTCGAAGAAACAGACCTGCGGATTGTCCTCCGTACAGTCCGTCTGAAAGCCGAGTTGGTCCCGATAAAAACGGATCGCACGTTCCATGCTTCGAACGCCGAGACAGATACAGGTAATTTTGTTCATCATAACTTCTTTCCGTTCAGGACGTGCGATTTCTCTTTTCCTTATGTATTTACGGCAGATCGGCAATCATCATTTTTGCGGCGCAGCAGATCGCCTGCGGTCAGCCCGTCCGCGGCAGGGATTTTCAGAATCTGCCGGACACGGTTTGCGACCGTGACCGGTTCACCGCTCGCATCCGTGATCCAGGGAACCGGAACCGCAAGGCCGACGGCCGCGGGGGAGACGGCTTCGAGCGTATCGCCCTGCACGAACCGGTTGCGCTGCTCGACGGTTGCGACGCCGTTTTCAACGGACAGCACGACGCCGCAGAACGTGTGGGTCTGCTCGTAAGCGCCGCGGTTGCTGTGATCATGGGGCAGCTCGCCGTGATAGAACCCGGTGGTATATGGTCGGTGAGAGATCGTATCCAGTTCCTTTCGCAGAAGGTCGATCGGAAGATCGCGGTCAATCGCGTGCCGATAGGCGTTGGTTGCTACCGCGACATAGTATTCGGTCTTCATACGGCCTTCGATTTTGAACGAACAGACGCCGGCATCGGCCAGCTCGTCGAGCAGATCGATGCAGTTCAGATCGCGGGAGGACAGGATCGCGGTAACGTTGTCCTCCTCGATGACCGGAAAGAACTGGTTCGGACGCGTTTCTTCCACCAAATGATATTTCCAGCGGCACGGCTGCGCGCAGTCGCCGCGGTTCGCGCTCCTTCCGAGCAGCGCCGAACTGATGATACAGCGCCCCGAATAGGCCATGCACATCGCGCCGTGTACGAACGCTTCGAGCTCGAGATCCTGCGGGATATGCGCGCGAAGCTCCCGAATCTCCTGCACGGTCAGTTCACGCGCGAGTACGATGCGCTTTGCGCCGAGCGTATAGTAGGTTTCGGCGGCGGCATAGTTCTGACAGTTCGCCTGCGTGGAAACGTGCAGCTCCAGCGAAGGGCACGCTTTGCGCATCGTCACGAGCGCACCGAGATCGGAGACGATCGCCGCGTCCGCACCGGCATCATAAAGCTGATTTGCATAGGCTTTCAGCGGATCCAGCTCCGTATTCCTGGCAAATGCGTTGACGGTCACATAGAGCCGTTTGCCGCAGGCGTGAACCTTCTTTGCGGCCTCTGCGAGCGCGTCAAGGGAGAAGCCGGCACTTTTGGCGCGAAGCTGCAGCAGGTCGCCGCCTAAATAGACCGCATCCGCGCCGTAACGCAACGCGGCGTCGAGCGCGGCCATGCTGCCGACCGGTGCAAGCAGTTCGGGTTTTTGCATGAGACAAACCTCCGTTTCCATCGATGCGTACAGTATATCGCAGACCGTGCGGTTCGTCAATTTGCGCCTGCAAAACGTTTGTTGCAAAGGAGTCCATGAAATGATATAATATGATAATAAAAAGCAGCGTTTTGCCGGCAAGGGGCAAGAAGCCGACTGAAAAGACAGACAGGGAGGAAGCAATATGTCTACTTTTGCAATTATTTCCGATTCCGCGTGCGATCTGAACAAAGATCTTCGGGAACGATTCGGACTGGATGATTGGATCGGTTCGGAAGTAATCTTTCCGGACGGGCACATGGAAGCGGTCGATCTGGACTGGAGCAACATCACGCCGGAGGAGTACTTCGGCAGCATGGCGGACAAGAAAAAGATGTACAAGTCCGCGGCGCCCGGACCCGAGCTGATCAAGACGGTGTTCCGGAAGCAGCTTGACATAGGAAACGATATCCTGTGCGTGACGCTTTCGTCAGGCATGAGTGCGGTCTATGACCACTGCTGCCTCGCCGCGCGGGATTTAATGCGGGAATATCCGGAGCGGAAGATTCGCGTCGTGGACTCGAAGCGCTATTCGACGGCGCTGTCGCTGATGTGCGTCTATGCAAACGACCTCCGCAAAGAGGGCAAGTCGCTGGACGAGACCGCGGATTGGCTCGAAGCCAATCGTGACCGGTTCCACCAGTCCGGATGGATGGATGACCTGTTCTTCCTTGCCCGCGCGGGAAGACTCTCGAAAGGCACTGCGGTCATGGGCACGATGATCGGCGTCAAGCCGATGGCGGATTTCAATCTGGACAACGGCATGAGCCAGGTGATCGGCAAGGCGCGCGGCTACACGAAGGCGTTCCGCGCCGTCGTCGAGTACATGAAAGCGACCGTCGAACATCCCGAGGATCAGATCGTCTTTGTCGCGCATACCTATCGCAAAGAGCAGGCGGAAAAGCTTGCCGATATGATCCGCCAAGAGGTGCATCCGAAGGAAGTGATTCTGAACACGGTCGGTCAGGCATGCGGAGCGAACATCGGCCCCGGCCTCGTTGCCACGTATTATTTCGGCGCGCCGATTTCCAAGAACCTGACCCGTGAATCGAAGATCCTGCAGGAGATTCTGAAGTAATGCAGCCGGTTTTCTGGATTCTGATCGGCGTCCTTGCGATCATCGTACTGCCGTCGGTCGGCGCCGTCGCTGCGACGTGGAAGCTCTCCGACCGGCTGTATAAAGACCTTTTGGTACGCGAAACGCCTGAAAAGTGGCGACGGGAAAACAGCTGTCCGAGCGATTTGGAGTATTCCGCAATGTATGCGGCGGCCGAGCGGTGGGGCGAACAGTATGCCGACCGGACGACCGAACTGACGGTTGAAAACGACGGACTGAAGCTTTGCGGCCGGTTTACCGACTTCGGTTCCGACAAGACCGTCTGCATCATGTGCGGACGCGCGGAAGGGTGTCTGTACAGCTACTATTATGCGGAGCCGTACCGGCTGGCGGGCTACAACATCTTTGTCGTCGATCAGCGCGCGCACGGCAACAGCGAAGGAACGTACAGCGGCATGGGCTTTCTGGAGCAGAGCGATATGCTTGCGTGGACGCGTCTGCTGCACGAGAAGTACCATTCCGAGCAGATCGTTCTGCACGGTGTCTGCATCGGCGCGGCCTGTGCGGTCTATCTTGCGGCAAGAGACGATTGCCCGCCTTACATCGGCGGCATCGTGACCGACGGACTGTACTACTCGTTCCATAAGGTCTTTCTCCAGCGGTTCAAGACGATGAAAAAACCGCTGCTTCCGGTTCTTCCGGAGATCGAATACCGGATCCGGAAAAACACAGGGATCAACATCCGCCGCGAAGGACCGTACCGGTATATCGGCAAGGTGCGCGTGCCGGTGCTGATGATCCATTCCAAAGAGGACATCTCGTCGCTTCCGAAGTATGTGCCGGAACTGTATGCTGCCTGCAAAGCGCCGAAGACACTTGTCTGGATGGAGCACGGCGCACATTCGCATCTGCGGATCGTGAACACCGAGCGGTACGACGCGGCGGTTACGGCATTTGTGCAGTCGTTGGACAACCCGAAAGCATAGCCGTTGCACAACAAAACGGCGTGTGGTAAAATCATGTAAAGAGAGCAAAGGAGGAGAACGATGGGACT
>CADAQS010000112.1 GCA_902790115.1 uncultured Eubacteriales bacterium
AACGGCATCTCGCTGCTCGACGCGCCGCGCGTCGGACAGGAAAGCTTCCGCCTGCTCGATATGGCTGCCTACACGAAGCGCAACTTCTCGATGTTCGCGGGCGAAGAGCAGACCGTGACGCTGTGCTGCGACAATGCGCTCGTGGGCGTGATCATCGACCGGTTCGGCCGCTCGGTACCGATCGCAAAACAAAGCGCGGACCGCTTCCTAACGCATGTGCGCGTCGCCGTTTCCCCGCAGTTCTTCGGCTGGCTCTGCTCCCTCGAGGGCGGCGTCTCCGTCACCGCGCCCGAGTCCGTAAAGGATCAGTACCGCACCTTCCTCGAACACCTCCTCGAAAGCGCATCGCGCTGAGCCGATCTGTTGTTCTTCTTTTTCTTTTGTTTATTGTTCTTCTTTTCTTTCTTGGAAAGAAAAGAAGAACCTGGGAAAGAAAGCAGACCTCTGTTTGGATGGAGAGTTTGGGGAAGAGAAAAAAGTTTTTAACGAGAACGTGTTTGTTAATAAGCCGGAAATGTCCGCCTTCTTTCGGTCCTTTTCTTCTCCGTGGAAGAAAAGGACCTTTCTTATAAAATCCACTGTTCTTCCTCTCGGAAGATAAAGAAGAACAAAAGCCCTCTCAATCATAAGAGCAGAAAACCCGCAATTAATCGAATCTTAAGAATTCGGCCGCTTGTTTCTTAAACGGCGCGGGGGATATACTTTTTGTCGAGGAGGGAAGCCTATGGAAACGATCAAACTGCTCGAAACGATCCTTGCGATCCTGTTTTTCGTCTGCTATGCGTATCAATTCTTTTACATGGCGGTCGTAAATCTTCCGCAGAAGCGAAAGCCGCAGCGGGAGACGCTGCACCGCTACGCGATCCTGATCTGTGCGCGGAACGAAGCGGACGTGATCGGCGACCTGCTGGACAGCATCCGCACGCAGAACTACCCAGCATCGCTGGTGCAGACGTTTGTGATGGCGGACAACTGCACCGACGCGACGGCGGCGCGCGCAAGGACGAAGGGCGCAACGGTGTATGAGCGACACGACTTCCGTAAGGTCGGAAAGGGCTATGCGCTGGACGCACTGCTGAAGGCGATGCAGCGGGACGGATTCGACGGGTTCGACGGATATTTCGTGTTTGACGCGGATAACATCCTGCGGTATGATTACATCGATCAGATGAACCTGGTGTTTTCCGAAGGGTACGACATCGTTACGGGATACCGGAACGCAAAGAACTACGGCGACAACTGGATCTCATCGGGGTATGCGCTGTGGTTTCTGCGCGATTCCGTGTACGGGAATGCGGCGCGGAGCCGGCTCGGCACGAGCGCCGTGGTCGCGGGAACGGGATTTCTGTTCTCGGCACGGGTGCTGCGCGAGCAGGGCGGGTGGCCGTTCCATACGCTGACCGAGGACACCGAATTCACCGTGTACCATGTGCTGCACGGAAGGACGATCGGCATGGCGCGCGACGCGGTGTTCTACGACGAGCAGCCGACCGCGTTTTCGCAGTCGTGGCGGCAGCGGATGCGGTGGTCGAAAGGCTATCTGCAGGTGTATGCAAAGTACGGTCCGGCGCTGGTGCGCGGCATCTTTTCGGGCAGCTTCGCCTGCTTCGATCTTTTGATGATGATCGCGCCGGCGTACGTGCTGTCGATGCTCGGGATCGTGCTGTGGAGCGCCGAACTGATCCTCGGCGCGGTACAGGGCACGCTGCCTGCCGCGCTCGGCTCGGTGGGATGCGGGATGCTCTCGATGTACGGCACGCTGTTCTTTGTCGGCGCGTGCACGATGCTGTCCGAGCACCGGCGGATCCGGACGGGAACGGCGAAGAAGCTCCTGTCCGTATTCACATTTCCGCTGTTCATGCTGACCTATCTTCCGGTCTCGATCGCAGCGCTGTTCTGCAAGGTCGAGTGGAAGCCGATCTGCCACCGCGTGACGGCGGCGCAGGCGGGATTTGACCTGCTGCATCAGTAAAAGGAGGACGCTATGAATACCATTCTGGTTTGCGACGACGAAAAGGACATCGTCAACGCGCTGCGCATCTATCTCGAAAGCGAGGGCTACGGGGTACTTGCCGCGTACAACGGCGCGGAGGCGATCGAAGCCGTCTCGCATGAGCCGGTACAGCTCGTGCTGCTCGACATCATGATGCCCGAGCTCGACGGATTGCATGCGCTGCACCGTATCCGGGAAATCAGCAACGTCCCGGTCATCCTGCTGACCGCAAAGAGCGAGGATACCGATAAGATCCTGGGGCTGAACCTCGGCGCGGACGACTACATCACCAAGCCGTTCAACCCGGTCGAGGTGCTGGCGCGCGTGCGTTCCCAGCTGCGCAGATACCTGCAGTTCGGCGGGAGCGCGGCAAAGAACGAGTATGTGATCGGCAACATCTGCCTAAACGACGCATCCAAGATCGTCACCGTGGACGGCGAGGCGGTTTCTCTGACCCCGTCCGAATTCGACATTCTGCGCCTTCTGATGCAGAACCCCGATACGGTGTTCTCGCCCGAGGAGATCTACCGCCGCATCCGGAACGAGGATCCGTGCGGCTCGGAGAGCACGATCGCCGTGCATATCCGGCATCTTCGGGAAAAAATCGAGATCGACCCGTCCGACCCGCGCTATCTGCGCGTGAAGCGAATAACGTTTTGTGTCATTTTGCGAGGTTCTATATATGAAAGCACAATCTTCTCTGCTGCTGAAAATCGTCTGCGTGATCCTGTTCACGCTCTTTACCCTTACGACCCTGCTCGGCGCAGCGTCGCTGTTCGTCGCATGGAACGCCGGCGCGATCGGAAGCGCCGAACGGTTCGAGGCCGCGCACAACGCCCTGTACGAACAGATCCTTGCCCATGAGCAGGAGCATATCACAAAGTATGCCAATCTGTACAATTCCTACGGCAGCGACACGGCAGATCCCGAACGCATCGCGGACGCGCTGAACCCCGGCTATGCGCCGTCGCGCTCGAACGTTCGCATCCGGCTGTCCGACCCTGACGGCAAGGTTCTGTACGACACGTTCGATCCGAACGAAGTGATGCGCTTTTCCGGTTCGTTCGATGTGATCCGGCGTCCGCTCAGCCCCGTCGACCCCGAATTGTCCGGTCTTGCCGAAGCCGAACCGGTTTCCGTCACGTTCCGGTTCGTGAACGAAAGCGAAGCGACGGAGTTTCTGTCCGCGCTGGATTCCTCCGATTATGAGCTTGCAAGCACCCGCCTCATCCCTGCTTCGCAATCCGCTCCGGCAGGCGGCACGGCTGCGTTCGACGCGGAGGAGCCGGTCGAACGAACGACAGAATCGTCCGACTATGCGCCGGAGGCGGACTGGGTGGTCGAGGCGGCATTCCTTCCGCAGGTTCTGCCCGACGGCACGATCCGCAGATTTTTTTCCTCCGATTCCGCCTGCGAAGCCTTCCGGACAAAGGTCATTCGCGCCTATCCCGCAAGCACGTTTGAAAGCTCTTCGTACCTCAGCTATCTGCCGCCGCTTTGGGTGAACCACGATTCCTTTCTGATCGCATCGGTCCGGCTGTTCACGGAAAGCGACCAGAGTTTCCCACTGACGCTCGGCATCGTGCGCGATCTGTCGGTCAACGATCCGGTCGCGCTTGCCGTGCGCGGCGCGGACTTTATCCTCGACCGGCAGCCGCTGATCGGCTGGCTGACCGCGCTGTCGGCTCTGCTTGCGCTTGCCGCCCTGATCTTTCTGATCGCGGCCGCGGGACATAAGCGCGGCACGGAGGGCATTCATCTGAATTGGCTCGACCGGATCCCGTTCGATCTGTACCTTGCGATCCTGATCGCGCTGCTTGCGCTGTCGTTTGCCCTGCTCTCCGAACTCCCGCACGGC
Organism: uncultured Eubacteriales bacterium; assembly: GCA_902790115.1. Taxonomy (GTDB): domain Bacteria; phylum Bacillota; class Clostridia; order Christensenellales; family CAG-138; genus UBA3792. The sequence continues at coordinate 3,852 of CADAQS010000112.1, forward strand.
ACATACGTTTCGCGCGACCCGTCGTTCGACACGATCATGCAGATCCTGCCGGAGATCCTGGTGCCCGGTCTGATGCTTGTCGCCTGGATCCCGCTGCTGCTGTCGGTCGTTCTGACCTTTGCGGCGCGCGTCAAGGCCGGCAAGTGGTGGAAAAACACCGTGCTCTATTGGGTTCTGCACAACCTGTGGCGGTTCATGAAGTGGATCTTCCGCGGCATCCGCTATGTCCTGATCAACCTGCCGCTGTACTGGCGGACGCTGCTCGTCTGGGGCGGACTCGGGCTTGTCTCGCTGATCGCGCTGATGGCGCACGGCAGCTCCGGACTGCTCTGGCTCTGGCTGATCGCGGAACTGCTTCTGACGCCGCTTGTGATCTTCTCGGTCATCAACCTGCGGAAGCTCCAAAAGGGCGGCGAACAGCTCGCAGCGGGCGAACTGAACTACCGCATCGACACGCGGCACATGCTGCCGATGTACCGGAAGCACGCCGAACACCTCAACAGCATCACCGACGGCATGCAGAAGGCCGTCCGGGAACAGATGAAGAGCGAGCGCATGAAGACCGAACTGATCACAAACGTCTCGCACGACATCAAAACGCCTCTGACCGCGATCATCAGCTATGTCAAGCTGCTCGAGCGCGACGGGCTCGATTCGCCGGACGCTCCGCAGTACCTCGAAGTGCTCGACCGGCAGTCGGCGCGGCTGAAAAAGCTGACCGACGACCTCGTCGAAGCGTCGAAAGCCTCTTCCGGCGCGATGAACGTCACCCTCGAACGCACCGATCTGCATGTGCTGCTGCAGCAGGTGCTCGGTGAATACACCGAAAAGCTTGCGGTGCAGAGCCTCACGCCGGTTGTGCAGTTTTCGGAAACGTCGCCGTTTGTGCTTGCGGACGGGAAGCTGCTGTGGCGCGTGTTCGACAACGTGTTCGGCAACCTCGTCAAGTATGCGCAGCCTGGCACGCGCGTATATCTCTCGACCGCGATCGAGAAGAAAACGGCGGTCGTGACCGTCAAGAACGTCTCGCGCGATGCGCTGAACATCTCTGGCGACGAGCTGATGGAGCGGTTCGTGCGCGGCGACGCCTCCCGCAATACCGAGGGCAGCGGGCTCGGTCTGTCGATCGCAAAGTCGCTGATAGCGCTGCAGAACGGCACGGTCGAAATCGACATCGACGGCGACCTGTTCAAGATCACCGTATCCCTGCCGGTGACGGACTGATCCTTTCCCCAAAAAAGCAGCAAGCGCGGACGGTTCGTCCGCGCTTTTCGTGTCAAAAGCGGTTTCTTTCGACCTTTTCCTTTTACAACTGCCGGTCAGGCTGTCGGGAAGAACAGAAGAAGAGGCACCCAAAAGCCTTCCCGTTGAAGGGAAAAGGGACCGCTTGCGGCGGATGATGCGTGCGCTTTGACAGGCACCGCCTCTTACGGCTACCGGATGAAGGCCATCTTTGTGACGTCGAACAGTCCGAGGTCGGTCAGCCGCGCCTCCGGAATTACCGGCAGCGCTAAAAACGACAGCAGCACGAGCGGGTCGCACGAGTCCGTGCAGCCGAGCGCATGCGCCGCGTCGAGCAGCTCGCGCTGCCCTTTGAGCACCTCGTCCACGGGCGCGTCGGTCATCAGACCTCCGATCGGCAGCGGCAGACACGCCGCAACCGTGCCGTTCTGGATGACGCAGTAACCGCCGCGGCAGTCCGTGAGCGTTTCGACCGCAAGCAGCATATCCCGGTCGTTGTCGCCCGCGATGACGATGTTGTGCGAATCGTGCGCGACCGTCGAAGCGACCGCGCCGCCGTGGATGTTCAGTCCCTCGACGATGCCGACGCCGACATGCCCGGTCGCGTGGTGCCGCTCAATGACCGCGAGCTTGTTGAGCCCGTCCTGCGGTACAAAGCAGCCGTTTTCATCCTTCGGAGCGCTCCGATAGACGAGCTTTGTCACCAGCTGGTTTTCGACGGTCTTGATCACCGGCATCGGGTCGCGATCGATCCGCAGGCGCAGCGATTCTTCCAAGACCGGCGCGGGATGTACGGTATCGTAGACGGCTTCGGGAACCGGGCGCACCTTGACCGGCGCTTCGGGATCGTACAGTGTGCCGCAGGTGAACACGGCTTTCGGCTCGATATTTGAGAGGCTGTCGAACAGCACCAGATCGGCGCGATAGCCCGGCGCGATCGCGCCCGTGCGGGACAGACCGAAGGTGCGCGCCGTGTTCAGCGTTGCCATCCGGATCGCCTCGATCGGCGCAATGCCGTGACGGATCGCCGTGTTGATGATGTAGTTGATGTGCCCTTCGCGCAAAATGTTTTCGATGTGCTTGTCGTCGGTGCAGAAGCTGATCGTGTCGGTCGGCAGGTGCTCCGAAACAATCCCGTCAAGCATTTCCGCGACGCCGTTTGCCGCCGAGCCGATGCGGATCAGAATCGCCATGCCGCTGCGCAGTTTCTCCTTGAGTTCGGCAAAGTTGGAACATTCGTGGTCGGTGCGCGGTCCGGCGATGCAGTAGGCATTAAGGTCACGTCCCGACAGCAGCGGCGCGTGACCGTCGATCGGGCGGTTGAAGAACAGCTTGAGCTTTTCGATGAGCTCCGGATCGGCGTTGACCGTCGAAACGTAGTCCATGACCTCGCCGAGACCGAGCACGCGGCTTTTCTTCTGCATGAACGGAATGAAATCGACCGCAGTCAGCTTTGCGCCGCTGTTCTCAAACGGCGTCGCCGGAACGCAGCTCGGCAGCATAAACAGCACCTGCAGCGGCAGATCGGCGGATTGGCGATAGATCGCCTCCAGACCGGTCGTGCCCGCTACGTTCGCGATCTCATGCGGATCGGCGATGATCGTCGTCGTGCCCTTGGGCAGGATCACGCGGGCAAACGAGGCAGGCGTGACCATGGAGCTTTCGATATGCACGTGCGCGTCGATAAAGCCCGGCGCAAGGTACGCGCCCTTTGCGTCGTACTCGTTCTCACAGTCAAACGCGCCGACGCCGATGATCGTATCGCCGTTGACCGCGACGTCCGCTTCGATTATTTCATTCGTAAAGACGTTGATCACGCGGGCGTTTTTGATGACCAGCGTCGCCTCGCCGTCACGTGCAGCCGTAATCAGCCGGGAAAGATCCGTTGCCTGCATAAGAACACCTCACATTTTTTATTATTTTACCACATTTTTACAATCTTGCAACTGGAAAGTTTTGAAAAACCACACGGGAATATTGCATCTTTGACGCATTCCGGCGTTGCAAGGGCGTGAAAAATACGGTATAATGAGGCAAACAAAAGGGGAAGCCATGTCCAGAAGAGATCGTTCCAGAACCATACGGCCGAGATTCATTCTCTTTGTCGCTTCCGTATTCATCCTGCTGATCAGCATCGTTCTGCTGGTCATCGCGATCGTATACGGCAGTTCTTTTTGTTCTGCCGTAAGCTGCAGCAGAACGCCGGATTCGCTGACGATCGGCAGCACGGTCATCGACACCGGTCCGACGACGGCGCCCGACGCGCCCGCGATGACGACGACCGGCAGCACCGAACAAGCGGTTATCGCAGGCCCGCCCGCCTTCACTGAGGACATGGAGTTTTCCGTCAATCCGGTTGACGACGCGCGTCCCGCGGTATATGGGTTCACCTATGAGATCCGGCGCAACAACCGCGAGGATACCTATACTTCGAACCCCGCCGAGAACAACTATTCATTCGGCAGCGGCTCCTCCTATTCTTCGGTCGAGGGCATCACGACGTTTGCCGGCAACAACTACCGCGACACGTTCTCCTACGGCACCGCGACCGTCTCGATGCAGACGCTGACCGAGCGCTGGTCCGTCGCGATCGGCTCGCTCGACGACTTTTCCGGCGCGCAGTGGACCGGTCAGCCGCTGGTCGTCACCTGGTCCGGCGACGTATTGAAGTCGCTAGGTGTGCTCGACAGCCACAAGCGGCAGGACTCGCTGACCGAGGTCATCCAATGCGCCGCGGACGGCAATATTTACTTCTTTGACTACGAGAACGGCTCGAAAACGCGCGAGCCGATCAATCTTGGCGTCTCAATGTTCGGCACGCCGACGCTCGACCCGCGCGGCATTCCGATGCTCTATATCGGTCAGGGCACGGCCTATGAAACGAACAAGTCCGCGTTCTATGCGGTCAACCTCGTCACGAACCGGTCGCAGCCGATCGTCAGCGGCAAGGACCATACCGCCCGCCGCGACGACTGGTCGGCGTTTGATTCGAGCCCGCTGATCATTGAGGACACGCTGATCTGGCCGAGCGAGAATGGCGTCCTCTACCTTGTTCCGCTCAACACGAAGTACGACGCGGAAGCCGGTACGCTTTCGATCAACCCGGGCGATCGCATCAAGTACCGTTACAGCGGCAGCGGCTATACGACCTCGTCGCAGGCCGGCAAACGCTGGTACGGCTATGAGTCCAGCGTGACGGCGTTCCGGCACTATCTGTACCTTGCCGACAACGGCGGACGGCTGCAGTGCATCGATCTGAACACGCTCAAGCTCCAGTTTGTCGTCGATCTCGGTGGCGATACCGACGCTTCGATCGCGCTCGAGGAGGACGGCAACGCCGGAACCGTCTGGCTCTACACCTGCAGTCAGA
>CADAQS010000113.1 GCA_902790115.1 uncultured Eubacteriales bacterium
CACCGTAGAGTACGACGTCGGGTTTGATAATGCCGCCGCATGTGCAATAAGGGACGCCGTCTGCGTTCAGAACTGCGCTCACATCGTAGTATTTCCGGCAGCGTGTACAGTAATTCCGATAAACGCTTCCGTGCAGCTCGAAAACACGCTTGCTGCCCGCCGCCTGATGCAGATTGTCGATATTCTGCGTGATGACAGCGAGAAGCTTTCCGTCCTCCTCGAGCTTTGCCAACGCTTTATGTGCGTTGTTCGGCTTGGCGTCCGGATAGATCAGATTTTTGCGATAGTAATCAAAGAAAACCTCCGGATAGTCTTCAAAGAACTCATGGGACAGCAAAACCTCCGGCGGAACGCCATACGTTTGCCGTGCCTTATAGATGCCGTCTGAACTCCGAAAATCCGGAATGCCGCTTTCGGTACTGAGTCCGGCTCCACCCAAAAATGCAATTCGTTTGGAACGATCCAGAACCTTTTTCAATGCTTCGTTCATGTTTTTTCTCCTTTGTGTCTTGTCGAAAAACTTCCGTCCGTGCTATACTGACTGTATGGAAGAGAGGGGATTGGTTTTTCATAACCGGCCGATGGCATGGGTCGCGCTCGGCAGCTTGTGCGGCGTACTGCTTGGCACACTGCGTTTGCCGCTATGGGCAGCGATCCCTGCATTGGTTGTCATCAGCGTCCTTTGCTGGCTGACCCGAAAACGAGCCGCAGCCATGCTGTTCCTTGCTTTCTTTTTGCTTCTCTTTTTGCGCACGGTTGCCGCACCGTTTGAGACGGCGCAGGCGGGAACCTATCATCTGACCGGAACGATTGCCGAGATGCCGGACACGGGGAAGACGCGCGTTACCGTTGAGCTTCGGAACGTTACGCTGGACGGCTGCTCGATTCGAAGCCGCGTATCCGTTTCCGTTCCTCTTTGCGAACTGTACTACGGCGACACCCTGGAACTCGATGCAACCCTGAAACCCGCGGAGCGACCGCTAACCGCAGCGTATACGCATGTGATTGCAACCGGACGATCCAAGACTGTGCCGACGCTGCTCGCACATCATGACGATTTGTACGGCGCATTGCTTCGCCTTCGTGCCTCTTTGGGCAATGCGCTGGATGTGATGTATCGAGATCAGGCGCATAATGCGCGCAGCATGTTTTTAGGAGACCGTTCCCGTATGCCGTATGAGCTGACCGAGCGTTATGCGAACAACGGAATTCTGCACATCTTTGCGGTTTCCGGCATGCACATGACTGTTTTGATTTCCCTGGCCGGCTCGATCATCCGGATTCGGAACCGATGGCTGCATTTGCTTTCCATCTTGCTGGTTTCCGCATTCTACTGTGCGCTGACGGCGTTTACACCGTCTGTTCTGCGCGCGATGTTCTTTCTGATCGGACTGCAGATTGCAAACATCCGGGACCGGCAGCCCGATCCGCCGTCCGCCTACTGCTTTTCGGTTGCAGCAATCCTTCTGCTGCGGCCGTACAGTCTCTATACAGCAGGTTTTTTGCTCTCGTTCGGCGCAATGGCGGGAATGATCCTTCTGGTTCAGCCGTTTACAAACCTTTTGCACCTGCCGCAGAATCGATGGAGCGGAACTCTGATCGGCGCAATGGCCGCGATGATCGGGATCATTCCGCTGCAAGCGTATCTGTTTACGGAAGTGCCCTGGACTTCGATTCCGATGTCGTTGGCTTTGGTTCCGGTTCTGCCGATCCTAATGCCGTTCGGATTCTTCTCCATGTTCCTGTATCCGTTCTTCCCGCATATCGCAACCGGGATTTCACTGCCCCCTTATGGCGCATTTGTTCTGATTGACCGGTTGACGTCATGGCTCAATGCAGCGCCGATATCGGTCTCGAAGCCGCCGATCGCATCCATTGTGCTATACGGAATCGGGCTTGTGCTCTGCTCACAATTGTATCTGCCCGCCAGAAGACGGCCGCCCTACGAGGGATTCTGTTCGGTTGCAGCATCCATCCTACTCTGGATTCTATTTGGTGCATAAAGAAAAAGTGACAGACACTTTGGTCTGTCCCTTTATGATTTATTTCCGCAGGAAGGCCGGAATATCGAGTTTGTTGGCAGGGCGCTCGTTGTAATCGCGCCGGACGTCCGCCGAAGGATCTCTGCGAGCAGGCTCCGTCGGAGCGTTCAGCGTCGGATCTGCAGCGGGAGACGGCTCGGAATAGGAACGTGCGGAGAACGCGTTTGCGATTACAGGAGACGGCTGGGGAGCGGAGTAGGAACGCGGTTCGGAAGAAACGCCGGGCGTCGGATAGGTACGACGCGGTGCGCTGCCGAGCTGCGGTTCTGCGTTTGCGGCGTCGGGCTGCTCGAATCCGGTTGCGATGACCGTGATGCGGAGCGCATCACCCATGCTCTCGTCGATGTCTGCACCGAAGATGATGTTCGCATCGGGATCGGCGGTTTCCGCAATGATCTCAGCGGCTTCATTGACTTCGAGCAGGCTCAGATCGGTGCCGCCCGTGATGTTCATCAGGATGCCTCTGGCGCCGTTGATCGAGGTTTCGAGCAGCGGGCTTTCCACGGCCTGACGCGCGGCTTCGGATGCGCGCTTTTCGCCGACTGCAGAACCGATGCCCATGTGCGCAAGACCTTTTTCCTTCATGATCGTTTTGACATCCGCAAAGTCAAGGTTGATCATCGCGGGGACGGCGATCAGATCGGAGATGCCCTGAATGCCCTGACGGAGCACGTCGTCCGCAACGCGGAGTGCATCGGGCAGGCTCGCTTTGCCGACGAGCGAGATCAGCTTGTCGTTCGGAATCGTAATCAGCGTATCGACTGCGGGCTTGAGCTGTGCGATGCCGGCTTCGGCATTGCGCATCCGGACGCGGCCTTCAAACGTAAACGGCTTGGTGACGACGCCGACCGTCAGAATGCCGAGATCCTTAGCCGCTTTTGCGATGATTGCAGCAGCGCCGGTACCGGTGCCGCCGCCCATACCGGCAGTAATGAAGACCATATCACTGCCGCGGAGGGCATCCTCGATCAGATCGAGACTCTCTTCTGCAGCTTTTTTGCCGATTTCAGGGTCTGCACCTGCGCCGAGTCCTTTTGTCAGTTTTTCGCCGATCTGAATTTTTTTCTGCCCCGCACTCATGGCAAGCGCCTGCTTGTCCGTATTGACGGCAATGAATTCCACGCCGCGCAGTCCGTACTGCACCATACGATTGACAGCATTGCAGCCTGCACCGCCGACGCCGACGACACGAATCTGCGCAAAGTTGGAGTTTTCTAAGTCTTGTTCGAACATGGTGTATCCCCCTTTTTATTTGGTGAAGAAATTCTTCAGTTTATTCAGGAACGAATCCTCATCGCGTTCCGCTTTCTGCGGCGTTTCCTCCACAGGTCGGTTTGCGCGAAGAACAAAGTTCAATGCTCCGAACGAACTGCAATAGTTCGGGGAGCTGAGACGCGGCGTCCACGGCATATCGCGTTTGATCGCAAGTCCGAGTTTCTTCTTGAGAAAATCGAGTGAGCCGCGCATCATCAACAGTCCGCCGCCGGACAGGTAGACGACCGGCTTGGCGTCCACATTGACCGACATCTGATCCAAAGCTTCGCGAATCAGATCGGCAAGCTCATTGGCGCGCGCTTCGATCACATAGGCGATCGTGCTGTTGGCTACGCGCTTCGATTCCGTTTCCGACCGCAGAATCTCGGTTTTGTCGCCGTAATCGAGCGAGAAGACAAAGCGGCGCTTCGCCTGTTCGGCAGAATCGAGCGTAACTTCAAGACCGAATGACAAATCGGAAGCAAACTGGAATCCGCCGATCGGAATCGTTGCGATCGCGGTCACGGCCGAGCCTTCCACAACGCACAGATCCGTCTGACGGTATCCGACGTCGATCAGAACGGCAGGACGTACGCGCTCGTTCTCCGGAATCAGCATCGTTGCCTCGCCGAGCATCGAATGGATGCACATCGAGATTTCAATGCCGACGTCCTCCAGAATATCCTGGATTGTCTGCACATAGTCCTGACGGACGTACATGTGCGCAATCAGACCCGACATTTCCTCGGTATGGATTCCGGCAGGCACTTCGGAAGAGGAGATCCCATCGACCAAGAAGAAGACCGGTGTGCTGTGAATCAGCGTATACCCGTCGGGCGTTCCGACCTTTTGAAACGATTTTGCGATCAGACGGTCGACGTCTTCCGCTTCCACGATTCTGCCGCGATCGCCAAACGACATCGTCGTGTCGGACAGAACCAGTTTGGAGAAAGCAGAGGGGACCGTCAGGGCGATTTCCCGGATGCGGGAATGGGATTCCTGTTCCGCTTTCTGCACCGCATCGACTATGGCGTCGTGCAGCCCCTGCTTGTCCGCAAATTCGCCGCCGCGATATGCGTCGCACGACGAAACACCGGCACCATGCACGATGATGCCGTCACGATCCGCAAGATTGCCGCATAGACAGACGACCTTTGAACTTCCTATATCTAAAACCGCAGTAGGTTTCATATGCCCCTCCGTACAGATATAGATATTATATCAAAGGAAAGCTTCGTCCGCAACAGCATTTTTTTCCTTAATGTTGTACGTTTTGAAAATTTTAACATATAAATGTGTCAGAAATGTATCATCTTCTTAAATTCTGCGGCGCCGTCGTCAGAATTCCGGTTTACAATCCGCTCCATTCCGTGGTATAGTGATAGCGTATGGAAAAAAACGTTCAAAACAAAGCACAAACCATCGGCAAGCGCATTCGAAACATTACGCTCGTACTGGTCTTTGTGCTTGCGGCCAACCAGTTGGTGTTTTGGGCAATTCTTCCGGTCTTCTTTCTGCATGTCGCAACGGATCGGAAAGCAATCGCGGAATTGGAAACGGATTCGACGATTTCGGAACTTGCGATACAGAACGGCGATACGATACAATACGGCTGGCAGACCGGACCGGATTCGGATCTTGTCGTGCTTTATTTCGGCGGCAGCAATGCCGATACGGCGACCTGGTTAAACGATGCGATCGACAACGGATGGGCACAGTCCGCGGCGGATGTGAAGCTTTTGATGCTTGACTATCCAGCGTTCGGCAAAAACAGCGGTTCTGTCAGTGAACAAAAGGTATTCGAAACAGCGGACTGCCTGTATCGGTATGCGGAGGAAGCTTATCCAAACGCAAAGATTGTTGCGCTCGGTTACAGCATCGGCACTGCAGCCGCGCTGTATCTCGGAACGCAGCATGATCTGGACGGCATGATCCTTGTTGCTCCGATGTACGACGGGACAAGCATTTATACGCCGAATGATTCACTGTTCCACGCGATTCTGGAACCGTTGGCATCAATCCAGATGCAGAATGACGACTTCGCAAGGCAATGCAAGGTTTATACGCTGCTGATCGCCGGCGATGCGGACCGCATGACGCCGCTGAACGAGACGCAAGACCTTGCGGAATTGTTTTTACAGGATCCGGAGATTTGCGTGATTTCCGGGTGCGCACACGGGGAATACTGGAAACAGGAGAAGACATATGCTGCAATCGGAAACTATCTGAATGCATGCAGACAAGGGGATAGCCGATGAAGCGCAAGGCTGCGTTGCTTTCGATTGCACACTTCGGCGTCGATTTTGCCTCCGCCGCCCTGTATTTCGGCTATTTATCCGGCAGTAAGGACTGGTGGACCGTTTTGCTGCTGTATAATGCCTGTGCGTTTGCAATGCAGATGCCGATCGGGCTGCTTTCGGATCTATGGAATCGAAACCGGATCGTTGCGGCGATCGGCTGTGTCCTCGTCGCGGCAGCCTATCCGCTCGCCTCCGTGCCGCTGCTTTCGGCGGTTGTTGCAGGACTCGGCAACGGTGCGTTCCATGTAGGGGCAGGG
>CADAQS010000114.1 GCA_902790115.1 uncultured Eubacteriales bacterium
GAGGTCGACGAGGTCGACGTGGTTGATCCGGCTCGTCTTGCCGAACTCACGCGCAGCGCTTCTAGCGCTTGCGACGGTCTTGTAATCCTGGTTGTCGAGCAGCGCTCCCATCGAACGCGAGAACGCCGCAAACGGCTCCGGCACCGTGCCGGAAAGCTCCGCAAGGTCGACGACCGACAGCGTCGTATTGCAGCCCGGATAGTTCTTGCGGCAGACGTTGTTGAAGTCGTCGATGATCGTCTTGGCGAGCGTAACCGTCGGCGTCGAGGTATTCTTCGACAGCTCGGTCAGCCAGTTGGTGTAGTACCAGCCGCAGCCCGGTTCGGCTTCTTCGCTTGCAAGCAGGTAGTCCGCATACGGTTCGCAGACAAGCGCGGTCTCGAGCGTCGCCATCAGGCATGCGTCAAAGCCGATAAAATCAAACTGAATACCGCTGCTCTTTAACGCATAGTTAACGCGGTCGAGCGTCATCGAACCGGCACTCTTGAACTGCTCGTCATAGCCGTAGCCCGAAATCGCGCCGCCGCCGTGATCCCACAGGATCAGACCGTAGCGGTTGGCCGGATAGTTTTTGGTGCAGTAGTCGATAAAGTCGATCAGCGTGTTCGGATCGACCATACTCTTCTTGCCGAGATTCTTCTCAAGCGCCTGCAGACCGCGGTTCGTCACACGGTAGATCTGGTTCGTCGAATTCGAGATGACCGTGTTGTTCCACTTCTTGGTGCCGCCGGTCTCAACGATCACGTTGACGCGGTCGTCGTCGATCGTTGCGTGCAGCATCTCGTTCAGATCCGCGGTGCCCATGCCGTTCTGGCTCTCGAGGTCGGTGCCGCACATGTAGACCATCAGCGTGACTTCATCGCGGCCGTTGCCGAGCAGCGTCGTGTACTTGTCGCGCGCACGGTTCGATACCGTCGTGACCGCACTCTGCGCCGAGGTCGTGGCGGACACCGCCGCGGGCGCTATGCTGTCGGTCTCGTCATACGAATCCGAAAGAAACAGCTCCGACCAGTCGTCGAGTGCAGAGCCGCCGAACGTCGTGCCGCCCGAGGACGAACCCGTGCTTCCGGATGAGCCGGACGAGCTGCCGGAGGTGTAGCTGTTCAGCGTTTCCTCGTCGATGGCCATTTCGGGAATCGAGCAGCCGCCGAAGCAGACCTTGAAGACAAAGAGGATCACAAGCACGATCACAACGAGCATGATGATGCGCTTCAGTCCCCCGCCCGAGCCCAGCAAAAGGCCCAAAAGACCCGTGCCGCCTGCGCGCTGGCCGCCGCTGTTCTGCCCGCTGCTGTTCTGCCCGCTGCTTTGTTCGGTCCGCCGGCCGGCATAGCCGTCCTTGCGTCCGACCGGACCGGAGGTGTTGACCTTTTCGGTCTTGCGAACGCTTCCGCTGCCCGGGGATAACGTTTTCTTTCTTCCGCCGGAATTTGGTGTGTTGTTCATAGGATTCCTTTCTGTCAGATCTCTTTCTGACCGGGCGACCGCAGTTTTGTCACCCGCTCGCCGAGATGGTTCGCCCAGTGTTCCTGATACGCGCGATAGTAGGAGACGCGCCGCTTCCTCCGGAGTTTGGCAAACGCCGGAAGGTTTGCCCAGACCACGGACGGCAGTCCGATCACCGGCAGATACAGCGGGCCCAGGATCGCCGACTGCACCGTATGCCCGAACTCATGGACCAGAATCTGTGATTCCGTTTTGGGAAGGGTCTTGCCCAAAAAGATGAACATGCCGAGTCCCATGCTGCCGCCGAGCCGCCACCGCGTCACAAACGCGCCGCGATAGCACATGTGCTCCCGCTTCAAAAGAAACAGGGTCAGCAGCCCGCCGAGGAGGTTTTGCACAATGCCCCAAGTCCATTGCAGCACCCAGTAAAGCACGCGCATCCGTTTGCCCGATCCTTTCCGATGATAGAGTATTTTACCAAAGATCGGCGCAAAAAGGAATACCTTTTCTGCAAAAATCCGGCAGGACTATTCCGGTCATCCGGTGCTTGACAAGCAGCGCGCGGTCGGATAAGATACAAGCAGCAAACAGGAGGATCCCGCTATGAAAGTTTTGTTGTTAAACGGCAGTCCGCACAAAGCAGGCTGCACCTATGTTGCGCTGAACGAAATGGTCAAAGTGTTTGAACAGGAGGGCATCGAAGCCGAGCTCGTCCACATCGGGCATCTTGCGGCGCGCGGGTGCGTCGCCTGCGGCTTTTGCGCCAAAAACGGACGCTGCGTCCACAACGATATTGTCAACGAGCTTGCGCCGAAGTTCGAGCAGGCAGACGGTCTCGTCGTCGGAAGTCCTGTCTACTACGGCGGCCCGAACGCGACGCTGACCGCGGTTTTAGACCGGCTGTTTTACAGCACGCACTTTGACAAGGCATACAAGATCGGCGCAGCCGTCACGACCTGCCGCCGCGGCGGGAACGAAACGACGTTCGACCGGCTGAACAAGTATTTCGGCATTTCGGGCATGCCGATCGCCGGCGGGCAGTACTGGAACGGCATCCACGGCCGCAACGCCGAGGAAGCGCTGCAGGACGAGGAAGGTCTGCAGTCGATGCGAACGCTCGCGCGCCAGATGGCGTTTCTGATCAAGTCGGTCGCGCTCGGAAAAGCGCAAATCGGGCTTCCCGAACGCGAGCCGCACCTTTGGACGAATTTTATCCGCTGACATGAAGCGCTCCGAGATCAACCGCGCGCTGCGCGAGATGGAAGCAATGCTTAAAGCGTACCGCGTCAGCCTCCCGCCGTTCTGCCATTTCACGCCCGAACAGTGGCAGACCAAAGGGCACGTCTTTGACGAGGTGCGGGACAACCTGCTCGGCTGGGACATCACCGACTACGGGCTCGGCGATTTCGACCGGGTCGGCTTCTCGCTGATCACGATCCGAAACGGGAACCTTGCCAAAAAAGGCCTCTACCCGAAGACCTACGCCGAAAAGCTGCTCTATCTCAAGGAAGGACAATATTCGCCGAATCACTTCCACTGGAGCAAGATGGAAGACATCATCAACCGCGCGGGCGGCACGCTCTTAATCCGCGTCTATAACTCGCTTCCCGACGAGTCGATCGACCGCGTCAGCCCCGTCACCGTGCACCTCGACGGCGAGACGCGCACGGTTCCCGCCGGCACGCAGATCCGTCTGCTCCCGGGCATGAGCATTTCAATCCAGCCGTATCTGTATCACGATTTCGAGGTCGAGCCCGGCACCGGACCGGTACTGATCGGCGAGGTCAGCCAGTGCAACGACGACGAGCACGACAACCGCTTTGAGCCGCCCGTCGGCAGGTTCCCGTCGATCGAGGAGGACGAGCCGCCCTACCGCCTGCTCTGCACCGAGTATCCGAAGGCGGAGTGAAGCATCGGGTCGCAGGCCCTTTGCGGCACAAAATGAAAGAAATGGCACGATCTATGCCATTTCTTCTTTTTTGTTTACAAAGGAACTCCTTTGCCGCAAATGGTCTGCGCCCTTATTCGTCTGCCTTACGCCGGATTGGCGTACTGACTGTTGTACAGCTCGGCGTAGAACCCGCCCTTTTCGAGCAACTCCTGATGCTTGCCCTGCTCGATGATCCTGCCGTCGCGCATGACGAGGATGCAGTCGGCGGAGCGGATCGTGGACAGGCGGTGCGCGACGATGAAGCTCGTGCGTCCCTCCATCAGCCGGGCGAACGCTTCCTGCACGCGCAGTTCGGTGCGCGTATCGATCGAGCTCGTCGCTTCATCTAAGATCAGCATCGGCGGGTGGCACAGCATGACGCGCGCAATGCACAAAAGCTGCTTCTGTCCCTGCGACAGCGTACCGCCGTCCTCCTTGATCACGGTATCATAACCATTCGGCAGTCGCTTGATGAACCCGTGCGCGTGGCATGCTTTGGCCGCGGCGACAATCTCCTCCTCCGTCGCATCCGGACGGCCCATCGCGATGTTCTCGCGGATCGTGCCGGATTTGAGCCACGTCTCCTGCAGCACCATCCCGTAGCCGCCGCGAAGGCTCTTTCGCGTCGCCTTCTTAATCGGCACGCCGTCCACCGCGATCGTACCGCTGTCGGCGTCATAGAAACGCATCAGAAGGTTGATGATCGTCGTCTTGCCGCAGCCGGTCGGACCGACGATCGCGATCCTCTGTCCCGGCGCGGCATGCAGCGTCAGATGCTCGATAAGCTTCCGGTCGGGTTCGTAAGAGAAACAAACGTCGTTCAGCGAAACATCACCGCGCACGTTTTTCAATACCGCAGCGTTTTCGGCTTCGGGGACCTCGGGCGTCTGCTCGATCAGATCAAAGATCCGCGCCGCGCAGGCAAGTGCGTTCTGCAGCTCGGTCACGACACCGGAGATCTCGTTGAACGGCTTGGTGTACTGGTTTGCGTAGCTTAAAAACATCGTCAGCTGCCCGACCGAGATCCCGCCGGATACCGCGATCAGCGCGCCGGTGATGCCGACGCCCGCGTACACGAGGCTGTTGACGAACCGCGTCGACGGGTTCGTGATCGATGAGAAGAAGATCGCGCGCAGCGAGTACTTGCGGAGCCGTTCGTTGACCGCGTCGAACGCGTCGAGGCAGCGCCGTTCGCGCCCGAACGCCTGTACGATGCCCTGTCCCGTGATCATCTCCTCGATCAGGGCGGTCTGCTCGCCGCGCGTCTCGGACTGCAGACGGAACATGTCGTAGGTATGCTTGGCGATGAACGCCGCCACGAACAGAGACACCGGCGTAATCAGCACGACGACGAGCGTGATGACCGGATTGACGAAAAGCATGAAGCCGATCGTGCCGAGGATCGTGATGACGCCCGTAAACAGCTGCGTAAAGCCGATCAAAAGGCCTTCCGCGAACTGGTCGACGTCGGCGATCACGCGGCTGACCGTTTCGCCGTACGCATGGCTGTCGATGTACTTCAGCGGCAGGCGTTCGATCTTGCGGAACGCTTCCTCACGAAGATCGCGCACGGTCAAAAACGTGATGCGGTTGTTGATTGCGCCCATCAGCCACTGCAAAAGCGCCGTGAGTCCGACCGCAATGCCGATGCGGAGCAGGATCGAAAACAGCGCGGCAAAGTCAACCTCGCCCTTGCCCGCGATGCTGTCGATCGCGCGGCCGGTCAGCACCGGCACATACAGCGTCAGCGCAACAACCGCCGCCGCCATCAGCAACGAAAGAATCACCCAAACCATCCGGTGCGAGATGCGCCGGAGCACTTTTTTTAAGGTTTCCCTGCGGGCGGGATCGTTGGATCTCTTCATCTCACACCGCCTCCTTCGGGAATTGGGAATAGTAGATCTCCCGATACAGCGGGCAGGAGGCAAGCAGTTCCTCGTGCCGCCCGATGCCCGCGACCCTGCCTTCGTCGAGCACAATGATGCGGTCGGCGTACAGCAGCGACGCCGCGCGCTGTGAAACGATGAACACCGCAGGTGCTCCAGGCATCTTTCGGATCGCCCGCCGAAGCGCCGCATCGGTGGCCAGATCGAGCGCCGAAGCGCTGTCGTCTAGAATTAAGATCTCAGGCTTTCGCACAAGCGCGCGGGCAATCGTCAGCCGCTGCCGCTGCCCGCCCGAAAAATTCCTGCCGCCCTGCTCGACCGCCGCGTTGAGCCCTTCCGGATGCGCTTTTACAAAGTCGAGCGCCTGCGCGGTTTGCAGCGCGTCGTAAAGCTCCTCGTCGGTTGCGTCCGGATTGCCCCAGCGGAGGTTTTCGGCGATCGTTCCGTGGAACAGCTGCGCCTTTTGCGGCACGACGCCGATCCGGCTCCGCAGCGCGCCGGTTTCGTAATCCTTGACGTTCAGCCCGTCGACCGCAACGCTGCCCTGCGTCGCGTCATA
>CADAQS010000115.1 GCA_902790115.1 uncultured Eubacteriales bacterium
AACGGCAAGTACGTCTGCAACATGAAACTCGTCGACCTGACGCTCTGCGCAAACACAGAGAAAAAGGTCCCGCGCGAGTGGATCAACAAAGAAGGCAACGGACTCGAGCAGCCGTATATCGATTACCTGCTCCCGCTTCTGCAGGGCGACGTCAAGCCCGCTCGCGAGAACGGTCTGCCGCGGTTTGCAAATCTCAAGAAGGTCGTTGCGAAATAATTGCAACTGTTTACGGAAAAAGCCTCGATATGAGGCTTTTTCTTTGACTTTTGGGCAGTGTTGTGTTATTCTCGGTTCAGAATAGCGAGGGTATGAACATGGTCACGTACGAGCAGTTTCTACAGCATCTGTCCATACTGCCGGGAATTACGGCAATCATCGGCGGCGGCGGCAAAACGTCTCTGCTGCTGTATCTTGCCTCGGTCCTGCAGAAACGCGCTTCGGTTCTGCTCGCAACCTCGACGCATATTTACCCGCCGGACAATTATCCTTTTCGCTTACGGATCGACGAGCCAATTGCAAAAGGAACATGCATAACCGTAGGCGCGCCTTCACAAGGCGGCAAAATCACGGCTCCACAGCAGGATTTTGCATCCCTTCGCGGTTATGCGGACTATCTGATTGTCGAAGCCGACGGAGCCAAAGGAAGGCCTCTCAAAGCGCATGCAGCGCATGAACCGGTGATACCCGGCGGAAGCGGAACGGTGATCGCGGTCATCGGCGCGGACGGGATCGGGCAAACCGTGTCGGAAGCGGCGCACCGTCCCGAGCTCTATGCCGAAAAGCTCGGAATCGGCTTGGATACCGTCGTGACGCCAATGCTCGCCGCAGCCATGATCAAACGGTATCCTTTGGTCACGGGTGTTGTCGTCAACAAAGCGGACTCGGTCCTGCGGTTGAACGCTGCGCGGGAAACAGCAGCCCTGCTTCCCTTTCCCTGCGCTATCACAGCTTTCCATAGTGAACAGAAATTGGTCGAATTATGGAGGAACGGAACATGCTTGTTGTTATAAAAGGCGCCGGAGACCTTGCTTCGGGAATCGCAGTCCGGTTGGCGCACTGCGGTTTTTCAATTGTAATGACCGATTTGGAAAAACCGACCTCGATCCGCCGCACCGTGTGCTTTTCAGAAGCGATCCGGGAAGGCTCCTATCGGGTCGAAGACGTCAAGGGAACCTTTACCCGCTCGATCAATGAGATCCCGGAGATCCTTTCGCGCGGCGAAATCGCGGTGCTTGTTGACCCGAGCGCGGAATGCATTTATGAGATGCAGCCTGACGTTGTTATCGATGCGATTCTTGCAAAGACCAATCTCGGTACCTCGATCGACGATGCGCCGGTCGTGATCGGCGTCGGTCCGGGCTTTACTGCGCAGGTCGACTGCCACGCCGTCGTGGAAACGCAGCGCGGTCACAACCTCGGCCGCGTGATCACCGAAGGCCCTGCGGCGCCGAATTCCGGCATTCCGGGCAACATCAGCGGGTTTACGACCGAGCGGATCCTTCGCGCGCCGACCGACGGAGTCTTTTGTGAGGTACATCACATCGGCGATCTTGTGGAAAAAGGCGAAACCGTTGCGACCGTGGAAGGCTTGCCGATCATCGCCCAGATCAAAGGCACGGTCCGCGGTTTGCTCCCCACTGGAACGATCGTTCACAAAGGCATGAAAAGCGGCGACGTCGATCCGCGATGCGTGTTCGACAACTGCTATACCGTTTCGGACAAGGCGCGTGCCGTCGGCGGCGGTGTCCTCGAAGCGATCCTGATGCTGCAGCGAGGGCGAGAGCATGTTTAAGCGTGTCGTAAAGGATCTTCGAAACGGCTGCTCGCCGCTGCTTTTTACCGGAGTATCCGGTAAAAAACTCGGCAAAACTGCGTTATGGGATGCAGAACCGTGTGGCGATACCTCGCTGATTCCCAACCCGTTTTCCACGCCGGACACGCTCCCATGTCTGATGGATGACGTTTTGATCGAACGCATCACAACCGCGCCGGAACTTGTACTGTGCGGTGCAGGACATGTGTCCGTGCAGGTTGCCAAAGTCGCAAAGCTTTGCGGTTTCTCGGTAACGGTAATCGACGAACGGACGGACTTTGCCAACGCGGAACGGTTCCCCGACGCGGACCGGATCTATACCGAACCGTTTGACGCGGTGCTGGACCGGCTTTCGCTTTCCAACGCTTACTATGTGATCGTTACCCGCGGACACAAGGATGACAGGCTGTGCCTTGAAAAGATTTTGAATAAGCCTTTCCGGTACTGCGGAATGATCGGAAGCCGGACAAAAGTCGGTCTGGTATTTGAGTATTTGCTGGAGCATGGTTATCCGCAGGATCTGATCAACCGCGTCCAGGCGCCGATCGGTCTGAAGATCGGTGCGGTTACGCCGGAGGAAATCGCCGTCAGCATCGTCGGTCAGCTGATCGAAGTCAAGAACGGGCAGGCGCACGGAACCGAGTGGGACGATGCGCTTTGTCAGGCGATTCTGACGATTCCCAAGCCTTACGCAATGGTCACGCTGATTAAAAAAACCGGTTCGGCTCCACGTTCAACCGGCGCACGCATGATCGTAAAGCCGGACGGATCGATCATCTCCTCGATCGGCGGCGGATACGGCGAATACGAAGCCTCCCGATACGCGTTGGAGATGCTGCAAAACGGTCCGAAGGCGATGCGCTATACCTGTAAAATGACGAACGATGACGCGGCGTCGGCAGGAATGATCTGCGGCGGCACCGTAGATGTTTTGATTCAGATTGAGGAGGAGTGACGATGGAAGATGTGAAACTGACGAAGCTCTCCAAATGCGCAGGCTGCGGCGCAAAGGTCGGCGCAGGCGTGCTGTCCAAACTGCTCTCCGATCTGCCGGTTCTGACTGACAGCAACCTTTTGGTCGGATTCGATAAAAGCGACGACGCTGCCGTATATCGCATGAATCCGGAGCAGGCAATCGTGCAGACGATCGATTTCTTCCCGCCGATTGCGGACGACCCCTACCTGTTCGGACAGATCGCCGCGACCAATGCGCTTTCGGACGTCTATGCGATGGGCGGCGAGCCGAAGCTCGCGCTCAACGTGATGTGCGTACCGGAGACCATGCCGAAGGAGACTGTGCATCAGATTCTCCGCGGCGGCTATGAAAAATGTGCGGAAGCCGGTACGATCATTTGCGGCGGACACAGTATTTTTGATGATGAACCGAAATACGGCCTGTCCGTTACCGGTTTTGTGCATCCGGAACACTTCTGGCGCAATATCGGCGCGCGTCCGGGCGACATTCTGTTTTTGACCAAGCCGATCGGCATCGGCATTTTAACGACCGCACAGAAAGCGGATCTTTTGGATGAGAAGACAAAAGACCGGATCATTGACCTGATGACGACGCTGAACCGTTCGGCGCGTGATGTTCTCGTCCGCTATCGGGTGCATGCCTGCACCGACGTGACCGGTTTTTCGCTGATGGGGCATCTGTACGAAATGTGCGGCGGATCCGATGTGTCGGCTCAAATTGACGTTTCTGCGATCGATTTGATCCCAGAAGCGCTTTCGTTTGCCCGCATGGGAATCCTGCCCGAGGGCATGTACCGCAACCGAACCTTTGCCGAAGCTGCGGTCGAGCCGGGCGACACCGAGCTTGCCGTCTGCGATATGCTGTTCGATCCGCAAACGTCCGGCGGGCTTTTGTGCGCCGTGGATCCTTCCGATGCGGATGCAGTCTATCGGGCTCTCAAGGAAGCCGTTCCGTCCGCACAGCGCATCGGTACGATTGTCGAAAAACGAGAGAAGGCGATCTATCTTCGCTGAGGGATCAGGTCGCTTTTCGATTTTGCTGATTGCGGACCGCATATTCGATCATCCGTTTCGAGTACAACATGCTCCCGATGAAGAAGCTGACCGTTGCCGTCATGCGAAACCAGAGCTTGTATGCGGTGATAAACGAACCTGCCATCAGAACGATCCCGAGAACCGTGAACCGGTTCGGACGAAGCTGACGAAGTGCGGCAAGGATCTTCCCTGCCCGCTTCTTTTTTTGCATTTGTTTATCCAAAGCCTCTTCGATCTCCCGCTCCGAAACGAGCGATTGAAAGCGGTTTGCTGTCTCCGTTTTTTCATGCAGGATCACGTCTTTTCCGCTGGAATCCAAAAATTGACGGACTTTTGGGTCAACGTTCCCGCAAAGCCAGAGTTCCGATTGGCCGTTGCGGACATGCGGAAGCATATCGTCAAGCGATGCCTGCACCTTTCTGACAAGAGTCCCTGCGTCCGGCAGCTGCTCTGCTTCCGTCTCCGGCATCAGAAGGATTCGCTCAAGGATCAAATCGGTTCGGATTTCTTCCCTCCGCTTTCGTTCCATGTAAAGAAGCTTTTCGCGATATGCCCGGATCAGCAGTACCCCCGCCGCTCCCGCAAAGATCCCGGCAGCGATTGCGCCGCGGATGGAACCTTGCAATAGAAGAAAGCAGACCAGCCAAACGAATACAATCCAAAACAGCAGGTCTAAAGCGTATGCGAACAGGCTTTTTTGTGCAAACATTGCCGCACGTTTCCATTCTTTCATAGAAAAAGTATTGCCATCCGACATCAAATTATACTATAATAGCGTACATGAAGCAGGAACGCATCGGTATCCTCGGCGGTACCTTTCAACCGATCCACAACGGACATCTTCTGATTGCAAAGCACGCAATGGAGCAGCTGTCGCTCGACCGCGTGCTGTTCATCATCGACCGCGTTCCGCCGCACAAAGAGATCAGCGAAGGTGCTTCGACCGAAGACCGGCTGCAAATGCTTCGCATCGCGCTGGAGGATGAACCCTGCTTCGTGCCGGAAACGATGGAGTTGACGCGGGAAGGCAAGAGCTACACCTTCGATACGCTGACGGAGCTGCATCGCCGTTTTCCCGCTGCAAAACTGTTCTTTTTGATGGGCAGCGATATGCTTCGCTCCTTCTCCACCTGGTACAATCCGCAGGGCATCAGCGATCTAGCAACGCTGGTTTGTACCGAACGGAACGGACAAAGCGGCGGTGAGCAGGAAACTGCCGATCAGCTAAAAGCACTTTTCGGAACCGACGTCTGCCTGCTGGACGGCGTATCCGATCTTTCCTCCACGGAGGTGCGGAAACGCGTTCAAAACGCGCTGCCGATCACCGGCCTGGTTCCGCCGGGTGTTGAGCATTATATTTACTACCGCGGCTTGTATCAGCCGGAACAAATCGCCGCACTCTATGAACAACTTCGACCGATGCTGACCGACCGTCGCATGCGCCATACGGCAGGCGTTCTGCAAACGGCTCTTTCGCTTGCGGCGCGCGAAGGCGCAGACCCCGAAAAAACGCGCATTGCAGCGCTGCTGCACGATTGCGCAAAGTACCTGCCGGAACAGGAACTGATGCAAAGGAGTTCCGATCCCGTTCCGATCCTTCCTGTTCTGCATGCGGAAGCCGGCGCACAAATTGCCAAAGAACGGTTCGGAATCGAGGATCCCGAGATTCTATCCGCGATTCGACTGCATACGACAGGTGACAAAAACATGCATCTGCTCGACAAGATCATCTATCTTGCCGATATGATAGAACCGTCCCGTGCCTATCCGGGCGTGGACGAGATTCGCGCAGAATCCGATCTTAACAAAGCGGTTCTGCTCGGTCTGAACCGTACCCTT
>CADAQS010000116.1 GCA_902790115.1 uncultured Eubacteriales bacterium
TCCGTCAAAATCCAGCACCGCATAGCGCGGCGTTTTCAAAGGCCGGCTTGCCCGATCCGAAAATGTTTCCATCTGTTTCTTCCTTTCCGAAATCCCGTTGTCCAAAATTATACCAGTACTGCCGCTGCTTTGTCAATCGACCGGCAGTGCTTGACAAGCGGCTTCCGTAAGCGATAAAATGAAAAAGTATGGCGGCATGCCGCTCAAACAAAAAGCTTAAGGAGTCCTTTTATGAAAACGCTGGATTCTTTCATCCCGCAGCACGAAAAGCTGCTCTGCCTCGACTCGGACGGTACCGTGATCGATGCGATGAACGTCAAGCACAACCGGTGCCACGGTCTGAGCTTCATCGAAGAATGGAACCTTTCGGAACATGCGGAGGAAGTGCAGAAGATCTGGAACGATATCAATCTGTACGAAAAGAGCCGCGGCGTCAACCGCTTTTTGGCGCTCAACGAGATGCTGACGCGCATGGAAGGGCGCTTTCTGCACACCGATCCCGATCAGCTGAACGGCTATCGGGCGTGGATGGAACAGGGCGATCTTTCCAATAAGAGCCTTGCAGCGGAGATCGAAAGAACGCACAATCCGCTGCTCGAAAAGGCGATGCAATGGTCGCTCTCGCTGAACGGGAAGATCGCGGCTTTGACGCCCGCCGACAAGCCGCCGTTTGACAACGTGCGCGAGGCGCTCGAAGATGCGCAAACGAAGGTCGATCTTGCGGTCATTTCGAGCTCGAACCTTGCCGCGATCACCGAAGAGTGGAACGCCTACGACCTGCTGCAATATCTGTCCGTCATGACAAGCCAGGAGATCGGCACCAAGGACGCCTGCATCGCGCGGATGCTCGAAAAAGGCTACCGGAAGGATCACGTGCTGATGATCGGCGACGCCTACCCCGACGTACAGGCAGCCGAATCGAACGGCGTATGGTACTACCCGATCCTGACGCGGCACGAGTCCGAAAGCTGGGAGCTGCTTCGCACCACCTACCTGCCGCTGTTCCTTGCGGGACGCTACGGCGAGGTGCAGCAGGAGCTGGTGGACCGTTTTCTCGAAAACTTCTCGACCAACCGGGCAGAATGAACAAAGGAGAATTGCATGCAGTATCGTGAAACCGCGATCTTCAGCGACCTTGACGGAACGCTGTTCGATTCTGACAGCCGCATCAGCGCGCGCAACCTTGCCGCGATACGCGCCTATACCGAGGCGGGCGGTCTGTTTGCCATCGCAACCGGACGCAGCTTCCCGAACGCCGTCCACTATATGAAAACCTATGTCCCGACCGCGCCGTCCATCGTGTTCAACGGTTCGGGCGTGTACGACCCCCAAAGCCGGCAGTATCCGGTCGCGGTCACGGTCGATCATGAAGCCGTGCTGAACGTGCTGCTCTGGTGCCGTGAAAACCTGCCGGATCTTGACGTGCAGGTGTACGGCGGGGAAACGACCTATTACATCACGCCGCCGGACAAGGCGACCGATGCGCTCGTAGAGCAGCTGCAGCCCTGCACGTTTGCCACGATCGAACAGATCACCGGCGAGCCGTGGTTCAAATCGCTGCTGTACGGGGTTCCGGAAGCGACCAGCGCGTTGCACAAATACCTCATCGATTCGGGACTGATCGAGCGCGTCGAAATTGTCCGTGCGATCACCGGCATCCCGCCGTATTACGAGCACATCGAACTGCTTCCCAAAAATGCGAACAAGGGCACCGCGCTCGACGCGTGCCGCGATCTTCCGTGTTATCGGGGACGCAAGCTGCTCGCCGTCGGCGACTACTGGAACGACTATGAGCTTTTGGAGCATGCGGATCTTGCGTTCTGCCCCTCGAACGCCTGCGACGGCGTCAAGGCGATTGCAGACCGCATTCTGGTCTCCAACGACGAGGACGCGATTGCGGATCTGATCGAATCGGTCATTCCCGCATTGTAATAATCTCCAAATCATCACAAACCACCCGACTAACGGGTGGTTTGTAATGTATTCTCAAAAATTCAGCAGCTTGCTCAGCGCATCCGCATCGGCATAGTTCGGAATGATCAGATCCGCGCCTGCCGCAAGCAGCAGTCCACGCTTTCGCATATCGGTCGCAAATGCCGTTCCTTCCCGGAATGCCACGCCGGCCGCATAGCCGCCGACCGCCTTGGCCGCCGTAAGTTCACTCGGTCCGTCGCCGAAGCACAGCAGGGTCTCGCCCTCCGCCTCGCCGGCTTTGATCAGCTTTTCGAGCAGCGCTTCCTTGATGCCGGTATTCTGCTCCGGCTTTGCGCCGATGATGCCGCCCGAAAACAGCGTATCGACGCCAAGTAGCCGCGCTTCTTCCAGCACGCTCTCCTCATCGGTTCCGCTCGCCAGATAGCAGCGGACGCCGCTCGCTTCGAGCCGCTTGATCCATGCCTTTGCGCCGGGAACCAGCAGTTCCTCCGGCGAAATCGAGCCGTTTCTGAGACCGTTAACGCGCGCTTGTACGCGATCCGCCATGCGATCCAAAAATCCCTGCTTGTATCCGTTCGGATCCCTGTGCACGCCGCCGCGCCGCTGCACCTCGGCATCAAGAGCGATGCACTGGAAGATCGTCTGCTTGCCGGTCAGCGCATCGACGATGCCGGTGACCGTCTCCATGACCTCCTCACGCGGCGCGTCGCCGCTTGCGGCCTGCAGCACATCAGTAAAATACGGAATCATGACCTCGCGCCAGTCCGCGCGGATCAGGCTGACCGTGCCGTCAAAGTCGAACAGCACTGTGGAAAACTTCCGGTTTCTCACCGGCCGTACGATTTCCGCGCCCCACTCGTTTTCGAGCCGCCGTTTCAGCAGCGAAACAAGCGCATGGCAGTAGAGCATGTGCATGTCCTCGATCTGCTCCATGCAATCGGTCGGCGCGATCACGTACCGGTCGCACAGCGGCTTCAGTTTGCCGCCGTCGCGTCCCAAAAACCCCAGCACTGTGACGCCGCGCACACGCGCGGATTCCGCTGCTTTGATGACATTTTTTGAATTGCCGCTGCCCGAGAAGGCAAGCAGCACGTCGCCCTCCTCCGCCTGCGTTTCAATCTGAATCCGAAAGATGTCGTCGTAGGAATAATCGTTTCCGAGACAGGTCAGAACCGACAGCGAATCGCCGAGACAGGCAGCTGAAAAGCCGGTGCGCTCATAAACGCGCGCGCCCTTTTGCAGATCGTTGCAGATATGCGACGCCGTTGCCGCGCTGCCGCCGTTGCCGACCGTCCAGATCCTGTGTCCGGCATGCTTTGCCCCAAGCATGACTTCCGCCATATCCGAAAGCGCAGTAAAGTGGGTACGCATCATTCCTTCGCAGCAGCCTTTCGCATAGTCCTTCAGAAACTGCGTTCCGTCGATCATCTGATTCATAAAATCTCCTGTAAAGCCGCAATGACGCCCGCAAGCGCTCCGACGCCGCACGGTTTGGTCACGCGCAGTTTTTCCCCGAGGATCGTGCGAATCTGCTCGTCGCCGTCCGCCGGTGTGAAGCTGTAATCCGCCTCCTCAAGCATTGCAAGATCGTTCATCGCATCGCCGACGCAGACGAGCGTTTTGCATCCGAGCGTCTCTGCAAGCCGCCGAGCCGCCGAGCCCTTCGAAACGCCGCGCATCATGACTTCGGTGTTTCGGCGTGTCGAACGCACCGCAGAGAACGGCCCCTGTGATGAAATCCATGCATTGCAGACGTCGAACATCGCGTCGACCTCCGGCGTGCTCGACTGAAAATCGCGCTTCGGATCATCCGGACGAATAAATTCGTCGCCGAGAAACAGCATGTACATCGGATCGTCCACCTCGGCATACGGTTTGTCATACAGCTCGACGCCGAGCGAACAAAACATGTCGATGCGCTCCTGCTCGATCAGAAACGTGCAGTGTCGGTCGATGCCCTGCAGTTCGCAGTTTTTCAGAGGATAGCGCCGCAGCGCCTCCGCAATCAATTCATCCATGCGCGGCAGCGGCGTCCCGAATACGACGCGCTCCGCTTCAAAATCGTAGCAGGCCGCGCCGTTAAACAGGATCGTCGGCGCGTTGCTCTCAAACAGCGTCCGCTTGCAGCGAAACATCGGAACGCTCCGTCCCGACGCGACGCTGAACCGACCGCCCTCGTCCATGAACCTTCGAAGCGCCTCTCGATTCGCGTCCGGCACGATCCCCGCAGGATCGGTCAGGGTGCGATCGAAATCGCTTGCGATCAGAATACCGTCAAATCTTCCCATGGCTCACCCCGCAAAAAACGTCTGTTCGAGCATCAGGCACAACGCGTGATACACCGGCAGATGCAGTTCCTGCACCCGGAATGTTTCGGAATCATCGACCGCGATCTGACAGTCGGACAGTGCGGTCAGCCGGTTCGGTCCCTGTCCGGTCAGTGTAATCACATGCATCCCGAGCGCCTGCGCCGTTTCCGCGGCGTAGACGATATTGCCCGAGTTGCCGGACGTCGAGATGCCGAGCAGCACATCGTTCATCTCCCCGAGGCCGTACACCTGCTGTGCAAATACGAGCGCGGACTCCGTATCGTTCTGTATCGCCGTCGAGACCGCCGCGCTTTCCACGAGCGGGATTGCCGGGAGGGCGCGTTCGAGCTTGTCCAGCAAAAAAGGCGCGTCAGCGGGAAACCGCTCCCGCACCGCTGTAGCGAAGGCTTCGTCGGGTCTGCGCGGAAGGATGAACGATTTCATCAGCTCGCCCGCGATATGCAGTGCATCCGCCGCGCTTCCGCCGTTGCCGCATAAAAGCAGCTTTCCTCCCGCGGCAAAGCTGTCCCGCAAAATCGTATATGCCTGTTCGATGGCATCCCGCTGATCCGCCAGCACCGGATAGCGCCGGATCAGATCCGAAAGGATCGCTTCGGGATCGGAAAAACGGATATGTTGCATAGAATCCTCCTGATGGGAAATGAACCGTTCAAAGCGCAGGCTGCTCAACATGCCGTGCGCCAAAGGGGATCAAAAGCGAAAGAAGCGGTCTCGCAGCGAACCGGAAGGCGACAATCCTGCCCCGCGCATCGCCGGAACGATCGTCCGGCCTTTCCCTGTTTTCGCCGTGAGAAACCCGCTTTTTCGAGTTGCGCTTATTATAACAGATAATAGGATGCGATTGCAAGCGCTTCGTACTGGTCGATCTCATCGCCGAGCGCTGCCGGAACGATCTTGCATGCTTTTGCCGAAACCGCAAACGCTTCCCGTGCAATCGCCTGCTCCATCGCGGGGCGCAGCAGCGATTCCGCGCGCGCGAAGATGCTGCCGATCACGATGACCTCCGGATTCAGAAGATCGATCATGATTGCAAGCGTCCGCCCAAGCATTTCGCCCGAGACGGCATAGATCTTTTGGGCGAGCTCGTCGCCCGCATACGCCGCCTCCGCAACGGACTTTGCCGTAAGCTTTCCGAGGCCGTCCACGGTCGGACACATCGCCGGCTTTTCACCCGACATGATCCGCTCGTACACCATATCCCGCGCCAGCTGCGCGATGCCTCCGCCCGAGCAGAAGCCCTCCGCGGAGCCGATCTTCGAGCAGCCAACCGGCCCGTACGGCATCAGCCGGATATGACCGCATTCGCCCGCCATGTCGCTCGCACCGCCGTACAGCTGTCCGTTCAGGATCAGTCCCGAACCGAGTCC
>CADAQS010000117.1 GCA_902790115.1 uncultured Eubacteriales bacterium
ATCCACTTCCATCTGCCCTGTCCGGGAGCCGTCACATTTCCGGGACACCTTGTCGAAATCAATGCCCTGTACAAAACCATATTCACACATCCTTGGAAACCACTTCCGGAAAACCGTGCCGATTTCCAACGCTTCATGCAAATACGTTTCCCGCAGCTGGATTCCGTTCAGAACCGGAACCGACGTCACGGAACGGTTCAGTCCGTTTTCATCAGCAAACCGGTACCCGAGTTCTTCTATTTCGGATCGGTGTGCCTCCAACAGATCTGCTTCCGAAGGCGTTAGCCGAAGCTCATACGGCAGCAGAAGCGGCTGTGACGCAATCTTCGTTTCGCGGGAAACGAGCTGATCGTAAAGCTTGCGTTCATGCGCAGCGTGCTGATCGATCATGTACATGTTGTCGCCCCGCTGAACGATCCAGTATCCCTGAAAAACGCAGCCGATGATCTCGATCGGATCGTCAGAAGCCAAAGTTTCCGGCTGATTGGAATAAGACGGTCGCAGCACCGGCTCGCTCTTCGGCACGGCATAGTGCGGAACCGAATCCGTTGAAGGAATCGGCCGGAATGTGTTGGAAGAGGGTGCCTCCCGCATCACAAAGGATCGGTCGGGTAGCGGACCGAATCCGCTGCGATCGATTTGAAACGACGATCTGGACGACTGCTCCGCTCGTTCGGAATCTGCCGTTTCATAAGAAACGACATCCTTCGGTTCACAAATCTCCAAGGCGGATTCGACGTGCTGGACCGACGCGGAAAGCGCCATCGAGCATGCAGCACGGACTGCGCCGCAGATGCGACCTTCGTCCGCAAACCGAACTTCCAACTTGGTCGGATGCACGTTAACGTCAAATTCCTGCGGCGCAAGCGTCAAAGACAGCACAAAGAACGGGAACTTGCCGATCATCAGCCGCGTATCGTAGGCGTTCAGTACCGATGCCGCTACGGAATACGATCGAATATACCGTCCGTTGACCAAAAGCGTCTGGTAGGTTCGATTGGATCGCGAGATCTCCGGAAGTCCGATGTAACCGTCGATTTTCAGGTATCCGTTGTCATACGTTACCGGAACGGCTTTTTCGGCGATGTTTTTTCCGTACACGCAATAGAGTGCGTTGAACAGATCCCCGTCTCCGTAGGTTTCATAGACGGTTTTTCCGTCCGACAGGTACCGGAAGGAGATATCGGGACGCGCAAGTATCATTCGCGCAAGATAATCTCCGATGTATCCGGCTTCGGTGCGCGGGGATTTCAGGAATTTGAGGCGGGCGGGCACAGAAGCAAACAGTGCTTCCACGGTAAAGCTCGTACCAAACGTACAAGCGACATCCTCTTCGGAAACAACGGTTCCGTTGTCAAGCACCAGGCGCGTGCCGGTTTCGGAATCTGCAACTCTTGTGGTCATCGTGACGCGCGAAACGGATGCGATCGAAGCGAGCGCCTCGCCGCGGAAGCCGAGCGTCGTCAGCTGATTCAGGTCTTCCGTCGAGGAGATCTTACTCGTCGCATGACGCAGGAAGGCATTTTTGCAGTCGTCCTTTGCAATGCCGCAGCCGTTGTCCGTCACGCGGATCGAACGCATACCGCCGATTTCGATCTCGACGGTGATCGCATTTGAACCGGCGTCGATGGCGTTTTCGACCAGCTCTTTGACAACCGAAGAAGGCCGCTCAACAACCTCGCCTGCGGCAATCTGATTTGCAATATGCGGATTCAGTACATGAATGATGGCCATAGGGTTCGTTCCTCAGGTTCTCAGTGCGTCGAGATATTCATGCAGCTTCATGAAGGCATCAATCGGCGTCATGTTGTTCAGATCAAGTTTTGCAAGATCTTTCAGGATCGAATTCTCTACCGCGGAAACGGCCGGAACTGCGGAAGCAGATGCGCCGACGCCGGCTTCGCGAACCAGAAGATCGTTTTGTTCAATGTCGTTCAGGATATCCTTAGCGCGGGAAATCACGGCGTCCGGCAGACCTGCAAGCTTTGCAACCTGAATCCCGAAGCTTTTATCTGCGCTGCCGCGGACAATCTTTCGTAGAAACAGGATATCGTCTCCGATTTCCTTGACCGTGATACGGTAGTTGACCACGCCGTCCAGTTTGCCTTCCAGTTCCGAAAGCTCGTGGTAATGTGTCGCAAACAGTGTTTTTGCCCCGCAAAGGATCGGATTGGCAATATATTCCAGAACAGACCATGCAATGCTGAGACCGTCATAGGTGCTTGTTCCGCGCCCGATCTCATCGAGAATCAAAAGGCTGCTGCGCGTGGCATTGTTTACAATGTTTGCCATCTCGCTCATCTCGACCATGAATGTGCTCTGCCCGGACGCCAAGCTGTCGCTGGCGCCGATCCGGGTGAAGATGCGGTCCACAATCCCGATCTCTGCAGAATCCGCGGGAACAAACGATCCGATATGCGCCATCAGCGTAATCAGCGCTACCTGGCGCATATAGGTTGATTTACCGGCCATATTCGGACCGGTCACGATCAAAAGCCGGTTGTTCTCTACGTCAAGAGAGACATCGTTCGGGATAAAGCCGTCTTTCAGCGTCTTCTCCACGATCGGATGGCGGCCTGCGGTAATCTGAACGATCGGTTCATCGCTGATGACGGGACGGACATAGCGGTTGGATACCGCAACCTCGGCAAGCGACTGATACACATCCAGTTCCGCCAAAAGATCCGCATCCTGCTGCAGCCGTTCGGTCGTGGACAAAAGCGCTTCCCGGATCTGCCCGAACAGCTCGGCCTCCAGTTCATACAGCCGGTCGGATGCGCCGAGGATCTTCTGCTCCAGATCCTTCAGCTCCGGGGTAACGTAGCGCTCGGCGTTCGTAAGCGTCTGACGGCGTTCATAGTAATACGGAACCAGATTGACAAAGGACTTCGTGACTTCGATGTAGTAACCGAACACGCGGTTGTATCCGATGCGAAGCGTTTTAATACCGGTCGACTCGCGCTCGCGCGCAACCAGTTCGTCAAGCCAGCGCTTGCTGTCAGCGGAAATCGAACGAAGATCGTCCACTTCCCTGTTGTATCCCTTGCGGATCAGACCGCCGTCCTTGATTGCAACAGGCGGGTTCGGATCGATCGCCGAGTCGATCAGGCTGACGACGTCATCCATCGGATCGAGATTTCGAACGATCGAGTCGATCGCTTGGGCAGGAATGCCTCCGAGCAGCATGGAGATCGGGATGATTTGCCGCAGAGAGTTCGCAAGCGCGATACAATCTCTTCCGTTAATCGTCCCGTATGCGATCTTGCTGGTCAGCCGTTCGATATCATAGATGGAATCGAGATATTCCCGCAGCGACTTGCGCGTCCGAAGGTCGGTAAACAACGCGCTTACAGCGTCCAGACGCCGGTTAATCGCATCCTTTTCCTGTAGAGGACAATCGATCCAGGTGCGCAGTTTGCGGGAGCCCATGCTCGTCTGCGTGGCATTGAGAAGATACAGCAGCGTTTCTTTCCGGTTTCCGTCGAACCGGAGCGGTTCCGTGAGTTCCAGATTGCGTCGTGTTGCGACGTCCAGCTGCATGTACTTGGAACGGTTCAGAAAACGGATCGTATGGATATGCGAAAGCGAGTTCTTCTGCGTCTCTTCCAGGTATTGCAAAAGCGCTCCGGCAGCGCCGATCGCAAGGCTTTTTCCGTCGAGTCCGAAACCATCCAGCGATGCAACATGAAAATGCTTTTCAAGCCGTTCCGTGCTCTGACCGGGATGAAAGCGCACATCCGGCATCTTCTCCAAATAAAACGAGCTTTGGATCCGCTTGGTTAAAAAAGCATGTTCGAACAGCGATTCGTTCGATATCACTTCTGTCGGGTTCAGGCGGTTGAGCTCATCGAACAGATCGGTTTCCGCCTGCGAGCCGTACAGTTCGCAGGTTGTAAAAGAACCGACCGAAATATCCGCATACGCGTATCCGATGCCGTTTTTGCCGTAGTTTACGGCAAAGATATAGTTGTTTTTACTGCCGTCGAGGATCTTTTCTTCGATAACCGTTCCAGGCGTAATGACACGCACCACGCTGCGCTCCACAAGGCCTTTCGCAAGCGCGGGATCCTCCATCTGCTCGCAGATCGCGACCTTGTGACCGGCGTGGATCATTTTATTGATATAGGTATCGACCGAATGATACGGGACGCCGCACATCGGCGCGCGTTCCTCCATGCCGCAGTCCTTTCCGGTCAGGGTCAATTCCAGTATTTTGGATCCCTCTATCGCATCGTCGAAAAACATCTCATAGAAGTCGCCGAGACGATAGAACAAAAAGCAATCCGGATACTGCTCCTTGACTTGCATATAGTGCTGCATCATCGGAGAAAGCTTCTGCTTCATTGTTCGGCCTCACTTTCCGCATTCTGACATTTGCTCTGACAGGCAGCGCAGTTGCAGCCGCATACAAACGTGCCTGCACGGTTCGCGATCGCATGATTCAACGCGTTTTTTGCCTCGGCGAGCGACTGATACAGATCGTTCTTTGCAATTTCCGCCGCAAGGTATTCCGCATCGTTGGTCAGACGGATCGCCTCCGCTGCATCATAATCCTCCTGTTCCAGAAGTCCGTTCAGCGATGCAACCGTTTGGTCGTATGCCTGCATCAAATGCATCAAGTTCGTATCCTGTCGGGCCTGATTGCTCAATTCCAAATATCGTTTCAATTCACTCATGAATCTGTTCTCCGATCAATGAATTTCTGTTGGTCCTGAGTACGCGCACGTTGACATACCGGTTCAGATCCTTCGGATCACCCGGGAAATAGACCATCTTGAAATTGCCGAATTTTCCGTACAGCAGCGTTTCATCGGTGCGCTGATCGCATCCTTCCACCAAAAGCTCGCCGGTTACGCCGAGATACTTTTCGTTGTTCTCGACGGTCTTTTTCGCCTGCAGTTCGTTGAGCCTGTACAGGCGCTGTTTTTTGATTTTTTCCGGAATCTGATCTTCCATCTTTGCGGCAGCCGTACCCGTGCGCGGTGAATATGCGAAGGTGAACGCTGCGGCAAATCCAACCTCTTCGACAAGCGACAGCGTTTCTTCAAACATCTCCTCCGTTTCTCCGGGAAAGCCGACGATGATATCCGTTGTAAACTCAATGTCGGGAACCGCCGAACGCAGCTTTCGGATGATCTCGAGATACTGCTCGCGCGTGTATTTGCGGTTCATGCGTTTCAGAATTGCATTGCTGCCCGACTGAACCGGCAGATGTACGTGATGGCAGACACGGTCGTTTTCCGCAATCGCCCGGATCACGTCGTCTGTGAGATCCTTCGGATGAGAAGACATGAACCGAAGCCGTTTCAATCCTTCCACGTCATTGAGCGCGTAGAGAAGCTCTGCAAACGATCCGTTTTCCAGGTCGTTTGCGTAAGAATTGACATTTTGTCCGAGGAGCGTGATTTCCGTGATTCCGCTTTTGCACAGAGCTTCCACTTCCCTGCGGATGTCGGAAAGATCCCGGCTGCGCTCACGGCCGCGAACGTAC
>CADAQS010000118.1 GCA_902790115.1 uncultured Eubacteriales bacterium
TTCAACGATCCGTTCGTGGTCGGTGCCCTCGCAGCCGAGGCTGACGATCAGCGCCGCGCCGACGTTCGGGCTCTGGCCGAGGTTCGACAGCGTATCGGTGACGCGCTTGAGATCCAGCGGCAGCTGGCAGCAGCCCTGATGGTGGAAGTAGCCGATCGTGCCCTGCACCTGCCGGCAGATGGCCTGACCGACGTCGTTTGCACAGATGACGCTCGGAATCACGGCGACGAGGTTGCGCGCGCCGACCTTTCCGTCGGGTCTGCGGTATCCCTGAAATGTATATGCCATAGCTCCGTCCTCCTTTACAGATCGCCTCTGCCGCGCAGCGCCTTCATGTTGTGCACATGCACATAATCGCCGCGGCGAATGTCACACTCGGCCTCGCCGATCGACTCGCCGTACTTCATGATGTGGCTGCCGGCCGCAATATCCGTGACCGCGATCTTATGTCCGTACGGAATGTCGGAATGCACGGTGATCTTGTCGATATTTCCTTTTTTATCCCGCACCTCGACCTCTGTGCCGGCGGTGATGCCGTTTGCAAACACGGTGGCGACGTTGTCGAGATCGTCCACTCTCAGGGCAAGCTTGAATTCCATCTTAATCCTCCTTTACGGCCAGCACCGCGACTCCGTCCGGAATGACGACGACCTTCGCGTCCCTGCCCATCATCTCATATGCCATCTCAAGCGCCTCATCCGGCGTCGAAGCGGGGATCATGTTCGCCTTGCGGACCAGATCGTGATCGAGATACGTCGTAACCAGAATCACCTTATGCTTCTTGAGGATCCGGGAATAGATCTGTGCGCACCACTGCTCGGAGATGCTCTCCTTCGGCGGGATCTTGGACAGATACGCGTCGATCTCGTCGACGGTTCCGCGAACGATCAGCTTCTCAAAGTGCGTGCCGCCCATGCCGTCGACGC
Organism: uncultured Eubacteriales bacterium; assembly: GCA_902790115.1. Lineage (GTDB taxonomy): Bacteria > Bacillota > Clostridia > Christensenellales > CAG-138 > UBA3792. The sequence continues at coordinate 927 of CADAQS010000118.1, forward strand.
AGCTGCAGCACATGATGATCACGCCGCCCTCTTTGCAGCAGGCCTCCGCAGTCGCAACGGCCTTCGGGCTCTGATACAGGTTCTGGTCAAGCGGATAGCCGCCGTTCGACGTAACCACGATATCGCCGGTAATGCCCGGGCACTGCGCGAGCGAGCGGACGAACGCGACGCCCTTTTCATGGGCGGCTTCGAGATCGCCTGCAAACGCTGCGATGACCTTCTTGTGCGAGTTCAGCGCGACGTTCAGGATAAACGCGAGGTTGACATGCCGCGCAGCATAGACCATGTCCTCATGGATCGGGTTGTGCTCGAGCACGCCGGTCGTGGCATACGGGCTCGCGATCGCCTTGTAGGAATGGTTCTCGTTGACGGTCGCCGCGTTGCAGATGCCCGGCAGGATGCTCTTTCTGCCGCCGGAGAACCCCGCGAAAAAGTGCGGCTCGATAAAACCTTCCGCAATCAGGAGGTCACAGTGCAGCGCGATCTTGTTGACCCACAGATCCGCGCCGGACGGCAGCCCGCAGACGAATTCAAACTCGTCCTGCTCGAACGCGTGGTTGACCGCGATCTTTTCGTGATCGACGATCTCGTCGCCGAACATGCGACGCTGCTCCTCCACGGTCGTCGCGCGGTGCAGACCCGTCGCGATCAAGATCGTGATGTCCGCATCCGGATTGCCCTTGCGGATCTCCCGCAGCAGGATCGGGAGCGTCAGCTTGCTCGGAACCGCGCGCGTATGGTCGCTCGTCACGATGACGACCTTGTTCTTGCCCTTGGCGAGGTCGCACAGCTTTTCGGAACCGATCGGGTTCAAAAGCGCTTCCTCTACGAGTTCCTTCTCGGTCTTTCCCGCATCGTAATCATCGGTGCCGGAATAAATCGTTGCTTTCAGGTTCTCCTCTGCTACATGCAGATCCATTGTCGATGTGTAGTAGGGGATCTTGATTGTTTTCATGATTCAACCTTCCTCCCATGTCATAGCAAAATTGTCCATTGATGTATTCATTATACGTTCCACATTTTACATTGTCAATACAAATCATCCTTTTTTCGTGCAGTTTTTGGTCAGATTTCGTCCGTTCTTCCCCGAATTTCAACGGTTTTACAATTTCGTAATGTATACATTATGCAATTAAGGAGAAAACAGAACCCCCTTCCTCCGCTTTTTTCTCCGGATGCGCACGGAGAATTTGCACGGTTGCAAACAGCGTCGAAAAAAGGTACAATAGAAGCGGAAACTATCGGGAAAGCGAGGGATGCACATGGAGCAGGCTCCGGCGGTATCGGTCATCATTCCGGTCTATAATGCCGAGCGGTATCTGAACGACTGTCTGTCCTCGCTTGCGGCGCAGACTTTTCGGGATTTTGAGTTCGTTCTGATTGACGACGGATCGACCGATGAGAGCGCGGACATTCTCCGCGCCTTTGCCCAGACGCATCCGAACGTTCTCTGGCGCAGCGTGGAGAACGGCGGTCCGGCGCGGGCGCGCAACCTCGGCATGGATCTTGCGCGCGGGCGGTATTTCTGCTTTGTCGACGCAGACGATTTCGTGCAGCCGGACTTCCTTGCCGTGTTGTATGAACGCATCCGAGACGCCGACGCCTGCGTCTGTGCAAAGACGCGATGGAACCAAAAAACCGGAAGGACCCGGCTTGACCGCTGTCCCGATTTTACCGGCGGCCTTGCTGCGCTGAAAAAGCGATTCTTTCCCTACCGCCGCATCATGCGCGGCGTGACCGGGCGCATGTACCGCGCATCGGTCATCCGCAAAAACGGACTCCGCTTCGTCGAGTCGCTGCGCTACGGTGAGGATATGACGTTCAACTATCTCGTGTTCAAGCACGCGGAGACCGTCGTGTTTGTCGACCGGCCGCTGTACACCTACCGGATCGACAATCCGCAGTCGCTCTCCCGAACAGACCGCACCGCGATCCGCGTCCGGCGACGCATGCAAAGCGCCTGCATCCGCGACACCTTCCGAAACGTCTGAATAAATACGAACGGAACCCTCCGAAAGGAAGGTTCCGTTTTTTTGTTTTCGAACATATTTTCAGAGGTTCTCGTTCTTCAGGGCGTCGATCGGGTTGTCCCTGCGGATCTTTTGCGTCGCGTAGAGCATCGTCGCAAACACGACCGCAAACACGCTGCCCACTGCGATCGCAACGCTGTGCCACGGCAGATAGAACGGCTGGTCGATCGCGTCCCGCATGATGTACCAGATCAGATAGGTCACAAGCACGGAGACGGGCAGCCCCCATAAGAGACCCTTGAGACCGTAGATGACGCACTCGTAGTTCATCATCTTGCGGAAGCCCTTTTCGGACAGACCGATCGACTTCAGCATTGCGAATTCCCTGCGGCGCAGCATGATATTCGTCGAGATCGTGTTGAACACGTTCGCGACCGCGATCAGCGAGATCAGGATGATGAATCCGTAGGCGAAGATGTTGACGATCGTGATCATCAGCCGCTCCATCTCGAAGTTCTCCGCCATATCGTTGACCGTGAAGCTGTGCAGCCGGTTCTCTTCGCCGAACGCCTTCATCGCCTCCGCTGCCGCAGCATGGCTGCCCGACCGGTAGAACAGCGTCACGGCGTTCTCCGCTGCGGCGGTTTCGGCATCAAGCACCTCCGGCAGGCGGCTGTACGGATAGAGGATCGCGCCGCGCGTCGGCAGCGAAAGGTCCTGCGCGCTGCAAGGCGCTGCAAGCGTCAGATCGAAGAACCGGTAGACCTCGCTTTCCGGAACGACCCGGATCGCATCTTCGCCGAACACCGAAGCGTCAAACGTCCCGGTCTGTTCAAAGTTCTCCACCGCTCTTCCGAGCGCGTTCATGCCGTTCTCATCCGGTTCCAATACGCGTTCGAGAGCCGCCGGATCGCAGAGAACGACGACGCCCTCCTTTGCGCCGAGCTGTGCAAGCGCTCCTTCGGGAATGCCCCAGTCCGTGTCCAGCACGATCCGGTCGTCCTCGATCGGGTTCGTTCTTGCCTTCACCTGCATCGGGAACGCCTCAGGCTCGACGATCCGGATCGTTTTGTACACCGACTGCTTCCTGCTCTCGTCCCAGACGCGTGCCGTCACGGTATTGACAAACAGCGCCTGCGGTTCGCCGGTAAAGAACGCATCCGGATCCTGTCCGCTTTCCTTTGCGATCGTTCGGAACGTGGTGTCATCCGCAAACGCGATCGTTTTGTTCTCTCTCGACATGCCGTCCTCGCTCTCGACGCCGTATGCCGAGCGATATTCCTCGCTCAGATCGGACTGTTTGAACAGCTCCGTCATCTGATAGAAGCGGAGATATCCGCCCTCGGTCACCGATTCGATCTGCATCAGCCTGCGGTGCAGCACATCGGCTTCCATCTCGCCGCCGTAATAGAACACGACAAGATCCGCGGACATCATCTCGCCCGCCACCTCGTTGACCGAATTCTGCAGATAGCTCGTCAGCGAGCTTGCTGAAATGAACAATACGATGCTGAGGAACAGCGACAGCACGGTCGAGCGATAGCGTCTGCGGTTGCGCTTGAAGTTTTTGGACGCCATCACGCCCTCGAACCCGAACAGTTTTTGGGTAAGCTTCGACGTTCTGACCTCGCGCGGAGACATTTTGACGTCGCTGCTCTGCCGGATCGCGTCGATCGTATTGATTCTGACTGCCCGTCTTGCGGGAAGCCATGCGGAAATCAGCGTCGTCAGCAGACAGACCAGCGCGGAGATGATCAGCATCACCGGGCTGATCACGAGCCGCATCCGAACACCCTCGCCGAACGCCGGATCGTTCAGCATTCGCTGAAGCATCGGTGAGATGCCCCACAGCGTGATTCCGATGCCGGCAAGGCCGAGGATCATGCCGAGGCCGGTGCCGGCAAGGCCGAGCAGCAGTGCTTCGTGCCGCACCATCGCGCGGATCTGTTTTTTCGTCGCGCCGATCGAACGCAGGATGCCGTACTGGCGGGTCCGCTCGGATACGGAGATCGAGAACGAATTGTAGATCAGCGAGATCGAGCCGAATGCGACCAGTCCGACGAGCACGCCGGCAAGTCCGTACAGTGCGACGATCAGCGCATTGTCCGAAACGCCCCAGTAGCGCAGCATCGAGCTGTGCGCGACGATCCGGTCCGAGATCCCCTGGTTCCGCACGAACGCCTTGAAGCCTGACGGCAGGTTCAGCGTGAAGAACACGCGGTACTCGCCGATGCCCTGCCCGACGGTGAACGCACGATAGCAGAAGCGCGAGTTTTCGATGAAGCGGTCCAGATCCCGGTAGACGCCGACGACCGTATAGGAATGCTCCGCGGTGTCGGTCAGCTTTTCGCCGTCCGCAAAGCGATATTCGTC
>CADAQS010000119.1 GCA_902790115.1 uncultured Eubacteriales bacterium
TGCTCAAAGGGCAGCAGCGGGACGTTCCCGTTGATCGTTGCGATGCGCTGTGTCGGGCTGTCCCACTGCAGATGCGCGATGCCGCCTCCGGAAAAAGTGACCAGAATCCGCTCCATCGGGTATGTCGGCGCATATGCTGTCGCTGCACCCGCCGCGTCCATTGCCGTGTCGGAACCGGAACAGGTCGTATAGTCGTACACCGGAATCCCGTTGACAACCGGCAGGAATACTGCTTCAAGGACGTCCTCGTCAATGCCGCGCGTACTGTGAAAGCGGGTCCGGTTCTCTTCGTCCGCATGTTTGCTCTGTAAAAACGCCGCAGTCGACGCGTTGCAAAATCCATTGAGGATCGTCTCCGCCTCCGCGATCCACCGTTTGGGTTCGATTTCTATCTCCTCCTGCAGAATCGGATGCTTTTCATAGACCAGTGTCCCGCCGGAGTAGAACAGGCGGTCGTTATCCGCGTTTGCAAGATCGATCTGCGCATCCGCGAACGATCCCTGCCAGAGCTGCGCAGGTTCGGTCTCCGGCAGCTCCCGAAGCAGGGAAACATAGGTTGCAAGATATGCCTCCTCCTGCTCGATCAGCCTGTCATAAACGCTGCATTCGTCGCCGTATACGCTGCCCCGATACGCATCGATATGCTGCGTAGTCCTCTGCATCCGTTCTGTAAAGGTCTCCTTTCTTGCACGCACGTCGTCAAACCGGAAGTACGGCCCTTCGCCGAGCAGAAGCCGAACCATCTGCTCCGTCTCCTCCAGCATAAACCGCCGGATCGCAACCTCTTCGACCGGCACGGCTGAAACGTCCGGCACCTCCGGTACCGCGTCGATCGAGACTTCGAGTGTCCCGCCGAACACCTTGCCGGAAAACTGCTTCTGTACGCGATCCGGAACGGCGAGCATCCTGCGCAGCGTTTGATCGTTCTCCGTCGTTTCCGTATCCGCTTCACGCGATTCCGTCTGAAACGCAGGCATCGGCGTCATCTCCGCAATTGCCGACTCCATCCTGTCCTCCGCCTTGTTTACAACGATCTCCTGCTCCGGCGTCGGAACGCAGGCAAGCAGCAACGCTGAAAGGGTCCACAAAAGAAAATGTTTTTTCATAGCAATCTCTCCTTTGTAATTCCATCATAGCGCAAGAGTTGTAACGGAGTCCTCACAGAGTTGTTGCAGAGTTGTAAAATCGATAAAAATGATATAAGATATGTAAAACTTTCCACAGCTGTGGAGTGAATCGACGGAAAACGCTTGCATAGAAACAGGATTTATGATAGAATAACGTGAATTTATATTGACGGAGGTTTCTCATGCGAATTCGTGTGTGCTCGGACAGCACCTGCGATCTGTCCCCGGAACTGCTTGAGCGTTATCATATCACCATCGCGCCGTTGTACGTCGTGATGGACGGAAAATCCTACAAGGATACGCTCGAGATCAAGCCGAGCGATATTTACGAATATGTTAACCGCACCAAGCAGGTCTGCTCGACCGCCGCACTGAACGTTTCGGACTATCTCGATTTCTTCCGTGCCAATCTGGAAGGCTTCGATGCGATCATTCACTTCACGATCAGCAGTGAAATGTCGTCCTGCTATCAGAACGCCTGCATCGCCGCCGAAGAGGTCGGAAACGTCTACGTGATCGACTCGCGCAACCTGTCCACCGGCATCGGACACCTCGTGCTCGATGCGGCGGAGCTTGCTGAAGAGGGCAAGGAGCCACAGGAGATCTGCGACATTCTGAACGAGCGCAAAAAGAAGCTCGACGTCAGCTTCGTGATCGACACGCTGAAGTATCTCGCGCTCGGCGGACGGTGCAGCTCGGTCGTCGCGCTCGGCGCGAACCTGCTGAACCTGAAGCCGACCATTCGCGTCGTCGAAGGCAAGATGATCGTTGGGAAGAAATACCGCATGTCGCTCGACCGCGCACTGCTGCGCTATGTGCGAGACGAACTCGGCGATCTCGACACCGTGGATACGCGGCGCATCTTCATCACCGACTCCGGCACGAGCGAGGAAAACCGGCAGGCCGTCGAAAAGGTGCTGCGGGAACTTTTGCCGTTTGAGCAGATCTACCATACGCAGGCGGGCTGCACGGTCTCAAACCACTGCGGACCGAACACGCTCGGCATCCTGTTTTATCGGAAATAACAATTCGGCCGCTTCCCCGGGAGGCGGCCTTTTGAAAGGAATCTGCTATGATCTGGTATTGTATTGCCGCGCCGGCCGTTCTGCTGATCGCCGGAATTCTGCTTCTGACCGTCTCGCCGAAAAGCCGCGAAGCGTTCTTCGGCTATCGCACCCGACGCTCCGTCCGCTCCGACGCGACCTGGAGTTTTGCGAACAAGCTCTGCGGAAAGCTGATGCTTGCCGCCGGCGCGATTCAGCTCGTCTTCCTGCTTGCAGCCTACTTCCTGTTCCCGGCTTTGGGCGACGCGATCGGATGGCTGATGGTCGGCAGCTCGATCGTTCTGATCCTTGCCGTGATCCTGTGGGTGGAATTCCGCCTGACAAACGATTTCTACGCCCACGGCGAACCGAAAAAGAAATAAGACTCCCAAAAACGTAACACAGCCACCGGATCCATCCGGTGGCTGCATTGTTTTTTCTCAGGTCAATTCGAATGCGCCGGTGTAGAGCTGATAATACTTGCCGCGTTCGGCGATCAAGGCGTCGTGTTCGCCGCGCTCGATGATCTCGCCGTTTTCGAGCACCATGATGCAGTTCGCGTTGCGGACTGTGGACAGCCGGTGCGCGATCACAAACACCGTGCGTCCCTTCATCAGCGCGTCCATACCCTTTTCGATCAGCTTCTCGGTGCGCGTATCGATCGAGCTCGTCGCTTCGTCGAGGATCAGTACCGGCGGATCGGATACCGCGGCGCGCGCGATCGAAAGCAGCTGCCGCTGTCCCTGGCTGAGGTTCGCGCCGTCGGCGACCAGCTGCGTGTTGTAGCCGTCAGGCAGGTGGGAGATAAAGAAGTGCGCGTTCGCAACCTTCGCAGCGCGAATGCACTCCTCGTCGGTCGCGTCCAGCTTGCCGTAGCGGATGTTCTCCATGACCGTGCCGGTGAACAGGTGTGTGTCCTGCAGCACCATGCCGAGCGACGACCGCAGCGCATCCTTTTTGATCTCGCGGATCGGGATGCCGTCGTAGGTGATCGTGCCGTCGGTGATGTCGTAGAAACGATTGATCAGGTTCGTGATCGTCGTTTTGCCCGCACCGGTCGAGCCGACAAACGCGATCTTCTGCCCGGGCTTGGCATACAGCGTCACATCGTTCAGCACCCGCTTGACGCCGTCGTACGAGAAATCGACGTCCTTGAACGTGACTTCGCCGCGCAGCGGGATCAACTCGCCGTCACGCTTCCACGCCCATTTGCCGGTTCGATGATCGGTCTCGGTCAGCGTTCCGTTCTGTTCGGTGACATTGACGAGCGTAACAGTGCCCTCATCGACCTCCGCCGGCATATCCATCAGTGCAAACACGCGCTCTGCACCCGCCAAAGCCAGCAGAATCGCATTGAACTGCTGCGAGATCTGGCTGCTACGGTGTGCGAACTGACGGATGTACTGCAAGAACGCGATCAGCGCCGCGCTCTCCACAAGCAGGATCTGATACCGAGCAAAAAACGTGCCCTCTGCGAGGAACGGTTCGCCGGGAACCGGTGCCGCCAGCAGAACGCCGACCGTGCAGATCAGCGCGTAGAAGATATGCGACAGGTTGTTCATGATCGGCCCGACGATATTTGCGAACGTGTTCGCGCGCGTTGCGACCGCGCAGAGCTCCTCATTCATCTCGTCGAACGCCGCAAGGCCGGCCTGCTCATGGTTGAACACCTTGACAACCTTCTGCCCCTCCATCATCTCCTCGATGTAGCCATTGACGCGGGAGATCGACTTCTGCTGCCGCGCAAAATTTTTACGGCTCTTGCCGCCAATAATCTTGACGACATAGAAGATGGTGATGCACATCACGATCACTACAAAAAACAGCGGAATCGAGAGATAGATCATCATCGCGATGTAGGCGATCAGGCTCGTGACCGAGATCAGCATCTGCGTAATCGATCCCTGCACCAGTTCGCGGACCGCGTCGATATCGTTCGTATAGTAGCTCATCAGCTCGCCATGCGTCCGGCCATCAAAGAATGAGATCGGCAGTTTCTGCATCTTGGCGAACATCTCTTTGCGCATCGTGCACATCACGCGCGCGCCGCAAGTCAGCATCAGCCGGTTGAACAGGTAGTTCGTCCCGACGCCGACCGCATACAGAGCCGCCATCGCGATCAAAAGCGTCGCGTAGCGCGCCATATCCGCGTTCATGCCGTTTTCGAGCACCGACACAAGCGGATCGAGCATGTAGTAGGTCAGCGTCGTCGCCGCCGAATAGACCAGGATGCCGATGACCGCGATGATCAGCTGCGCTTTGCAGCTCTTATAATACTTCAGAAGGCGCAGCAGCGTGCGAAGCGGATTTTCTGCGCGCTTGCCGCCCATCTTGCTGTCAAACGAAGATCCTCTCGGCATTACGCATCCACCTCCTTCACCTGCGAAGCATAGACCTCGCGATAGATCTCGGAGCGCTGCAGCAACTGGGCGTGCGTTCCGACGTCGGAAATCGTCCCCTGCTCCATCACGATGATTTGATCGGCGTCCATGACCGAGTTGATGCGCTGCGCAATGATCAGCTTGGTCGTGCCGGACAGCAGTTCCCGAAGACCTTTTCGGATGCGCTCGTCGGTCGCGGTGTCGACCGCGCTCGTCGAGTCGTCGAGAATCATGATCTTCGGCTGTTTCAGAATCGCACGCGCGATGCAAAGGCGCTGCTTCTGCCCGCCGGATACGTTGCTGCCGCCCTGCCCGAGGTCGGTGTCGTACCCCTTCGGAAACGCGGTCACGAAATCGTCGGCGCAGGCGATACGGCAAGCTTCGCGGATCTGCTCGTCGGAAGCAAGAGGATTGCCCCAGCGCATATTGTCGCGGATGCTGCCCGAAAACAGCATGTTCTTCTGCAGGACCATCGAAACGCTGTCCCGCAGCTCTGTCAAATCATATTCCCGAACATCGTGTCCGTCGATGCGGATCGAGCCGTGCATGACGTCGTACAGCCGCGGAATCAACTGCACGAGAGTCGACTTGCCCTCGCCGGTGCCGCCGATAATGCCGACGGTTTGCCCCGGCAGGATGTGCAGGTTGATGTCTCTGAGGTTCAGAACGTCCGGATTGTTCGAATAGCTGAAA
>CADAQS010000120.1 GCA_902790115.1 uncultured Eubacteriales bacterium
TCCGCCGCACATGGAGGCGATCACCGCGAAGCTGATGGAATCCGGCGCGCAGGTGATCGAGGGCGACGACGGCCGCGACTTCTTCATTCGCGTTTCGATGAAGGACCGGCCGCGCGCGGTCAGCCTGAAGACGATGGTCTATCCGGGCTTTCCGACCGACCTGCAGCAGCCGATGATGGCGTACCTGTGCACCGCGCAGGGGATGAGCGTCATCACCGAGAATATTTTTGAGAACCGCTTCAACCACGTCAAGGAGCTGCGCAAGCTCGGCGCGTCGATCTCGGTGTCCAAACGGACGGCCAAGGTGCGCGGCGTGGAGAGCCTGCACGGCGGTATCCTGACCGCAACTGACCTGCGCGCAGGCGCGGCGCTGATCATAGCGGGGCTTTCGGCAAGCGGAACGACCGAGGTGCGCGGCATCGAGTACATCGACCGCGGCTATGAGTACCTCGAACACAAACTGACCGCGCTCGGCGCGGACATTCACCGCGTCGGAGAGGGTTAAAGTATGTATTTGGCGGACGGCTGGAAGGAATACGGCATCCTGGACGCCGGCAACGGCAACAAGCGTGAATTCTGGGGCGACGTGACGCTGCTGCGTCCCGACCCGCAGGCGGTGTGGACGATGGAGGATGCGCCGTGCGACGCGGTGTACCTTCGGAGCAGCAGCGGCGGCGGGCACTGGGAATACAACCGGTCCCTGCCCGAGAGCTGGACGATCCGGTACCGCGATCTCAAATTTGTGGTCCGGCCGACCGGATTCAAGCATACGGGACTGTTCCCCGAACAGGCGGTCAACTGGGACTGGATGCGGGAGCAGCTGACAGGATTTGAACGGCGCACGGGAAGAAGTCCGCGTGTGCTGAATCTGTTTGCCTATACAGGCGGCGCGACGTGCGCCTGCGCCAAAGCCGGCGCTGAGGTCGTGCACGTCGATGCGGCCAAGGGCATGGTTGCCTGGGCAAAGGACAACGCGGCTGCAAGCGGCCTTTCGGCTGCGCCGATCCGCTACATCGTCGACGACTGCGTCAAGTTCGTGCGGCGCGAGATCCGCCGCGGCAACCGCTACGACGGCATCCTGATGGATCCGCCGAGCTACGGCAGAGGTCCCACGGGCGAGATGTGGAAGATCGAGGACGATCTCTATCCGCTCGTCGAGCTGTGCGCAAAGCTCCTGTCGGATACGCCGTGCTTCTTTTTGATCAATTCCTACACGACGGGTCTTGCTCCGTCGGTGCTTGCGAACGTGCTGCAGCTTGCGCTGCCGGAGGGGAAGGTCGAGGCCGATGAAGTCGGACTTCCGATCCGCCGCGGCAGGCTCGTTCTGCCGTGCGGTGCGAGCGGAAGATGGATGCCGTATGCGTGAACCGCTGCACGTCCTGTATGAGGACAACCACCTGCTGGTGGTCGAAAAGCCGGCCAACGTGCCGGTGCAGGCGGACGCCTCGCATGACGAGGATCTTCTGACGCGCTGCAAAGCCTATATCAAGGAGGCATATCACAAACCGGGCGAGGTCTATCTCGGCCTTGTGCACCGGCTTGACCGCCCGGTCGGCGGCGTCATGGTGTTCGCAAGAACGAGTAAGGCGGCGGCGCGGCTGACCGCGCAGTTTCAGAGTCATCAGGCGCATAAGCGCTATGCCGCGATCGTCGACGGCGATCCGGAGCCTTCGGCGCAGCTCGATGACTGGCTCCTGAAGGATGAATTGACCAATACGACCCGTGTCGTGCCCGAGGGAACGACCGGCGCAAAGCCTGCGCGGCTTGCCTACCGTACGCTCGCACGGGAGAACGGAACGGCGCTGCTCGACGTCGATCTGATGACCGGACGGCCGCATCAGATCCGTGTGCAGCTGTCCTCGCGCAATCTTCCGATCCGCGGCGATATGCGCTACCATCCGAACGCCGTGCCCGGCACGCAGATCCGGCTTTGGGCGTACGCGCTGACGATCACGCATCCGACACTCGGCGAACCGCTGACGTTCTATTCGATGCCGCCGTGGACGGAGTATCCGGCGCAGGTTCGACTGCTTCCGGCGTTTTCGGTGTGCGCGGGCGTCTATTTTGACGACGACATTCTGGTTGTGGACAAAGCGCCCGGCGTCGAGGTCGAGGAGGAGCTGTACGGCGGCCTTTCGGCACTGTTCGATCCGCTCTATCCGGTGCACCGGCTCGACGCGAACACCGAGGGACTCGTCGTGTTTGCGCGAAACGAAGCGATGCGCGACACACTCGAGGATCAGTTTTACCGTCACGAAACGAAGAAGATCTATCACGCGATCCTTTGCGGAACGCCGAAGAACGGAACCTATGTGCATTATGCGGTCAAGGATGCACAAAAGGGGCTGATGCGGCTCTGCTCCAGGGATGAGCCGGAGGCGCTTCGCATGGAGCTTGCGATCCGTGTGCTCGAAGCGAGGGACGGTCTTTCGCTTTGCGAGATCGAGCTGTTCACCGGCCGGACGCATCAGATTCGCGTGCAGACGGCGGCGATCGGACATCCGGTGCTCGGCGACGACCGCTACGGCGACCGCGAGCAGAACCGGCGCCGACGCGTCCGGCGGCAGATGCTTTTAGCGAAGCGCCTGACGGTGCTCGAAAAAACGTTTGTCAGCGAAAAGGAACTGACGCTTTCGCAAATTCGATAAAAAACATTTTTACAAGGAGGAACCATGAACGCACAGGAACGGTATGCACTGTGGCTGAACAGCCCGGACATCGATGAAGCGACCAAAGAGGAGCTCCGCGGCATCGCAAACGATCCGCAGGAGATTGAGGAACGGTTTTATACCGAACTGGAGTTCGGCACGGCGGGTCTGCGCGGCATCTTGGGCGCGGGCGACAACCGCATGAACGTGTACAACGTGCGCCGCGCGACCGAGGGCCTTGCGCGCTACCTCAAAAAGACCGCGGGCGACCGTGCGGCCGTCGCGATCGCGTACGATTCGCGCCACTGCTCGGATCTGTTCGCCAAGGAGACCGCCTGCGTGCTCGCAGGCCATAAGATCCAGGTCTATCTGTACGAGTCGCTGCGCGCGGTGCCGCAGCTGTCGTTCACAGTGCGCGAGCTCGGCCTCTCGGCGGGTGTCGTGATCACCGCGAGCCACAACCCGCCCAAGTACAACGGCTATAAGGTTTACGGCGCGTCCGCAGGCCAGTCCGGTCCCGAGGAAGCGGCGGCGATCACAAAAGAGATCCGCGGCGTCGAAGGGTTCAAGACCGCGTACATGGACTTCCAGGAAGCGATCGACACCGAGCAGATCATCCTGATCGGCAAGCAGGTCGATGAGATCTACTATGCCAAGACGATGTCGCTTCTGACGCAGCCGGAGCTTGTCAAGGAGCATGGCAAGGATCTCAAACTCGTCTACACGCCGCTGCACGGCGCGGGCAACGTCCCGGTGCGCACGGTGCTTGCACGCATCGGCATCCCGAACGTCGCGGTCGTCCCCGAACAGGAAAAGCCCGACGGCAATTTCCCGACGGTCACGGCGCCGAATCCCGAAGACCCGAACGCATTCACGCTTGCTTTCCGCCTGGCGGAACAGACCGGCGCAAGCGTCATCCTTGCAACCGACCCCGACAGCGACCGGTTAGGCGTCGCGGTCAAAAAGAACGACGGCAAGTGGCAGGTGCTGACCGGCAACCAGATTGGCAGCATCCTGATCCATGCGCTGCTGACCGCGTATCAAAAGACCGGCACACTGCCCCAAAACGGTCTTGTCGTGCGTTCGGTCGTTTCCACGCAGCTTGCGGATGCGATCTGCAAGCGGTTCGGCGTCGAGATCAAAGAGGTGCTGACCGGTTTCCGGTTCATCGCGGAGGAGATTGCCAAGGCCGAGGAGACCGGTGAACACACGTTCCTGTTCGGCTTTGAGGAAAGCTACGGCTTCCTCGCGGGCGGCTTCGCGCGCGACAAGGACGCGATCTGTGCGTCGATGCTCGTCGCGGAGGCATGCGTTGCCTATCAGCAGCGCGGTATGACGCTTGCCGATGCGCTTGAGGAGATTTACAGCATCTACGGATTCTACCGTGAGCGCGTCAAGTCGTACACGCTCGAGGGCAAGGCAGGCATCGAGAAGATTCAGAACGCGATGAAGCTGCTCCGCAAGGAGCCGCTGACCGCGATTGCGGGACGCAAAGTCGTCCGCATCGACGATTTCACCAAGCCCGAGACGACCGGCCTGCCGGCGTCCAACGTGCTGCGCTATACGCTTGAGGATGAGACTTGGGTCACGGTCCGTCCGAGCGGCACCGAGCCGAAGCTGAAGCTCTATCTCGGCACGCATGCCGACGGCGAAGAAGCCTGCGATGCGATCCTTGCGGACGTGATCGCGGACATTGACGGCACGCTGTCGAAGTGGCTTGCATAAGGAGCATTCTATGGCAACCCCGCACAACACCGCCGAAAAAGGCGCATTCGCAAAGACGGTTCTGATGCCCGGCGATCCGCTTCGGGCTAAGTTCATCGCCGAGCACTACCTTGAAAACCCGGTGCTCGTCAACAGCGTGCGCGGCAATTACGGCTACACGGGAACGTATCAGGGCAAGCGCGTATCGGTCATGGCGACCGGCATGGGCATGCCGTCGCTCTCGATCTACGTGTATGAGCTGTATCACTTCTACGACGTGCAGAGCATCATCCGCGTCGGGTCGGCGGGCGGTATCGCGCCTGATTTGAAGCTGTTCGATATCGTGCTCGCCGAGGGTGCCTGCCATGACGCAAACCTTGACCGACAGTATCAGACGCCAGGCACGTTTGCGCCGATTGCGGACTTCGGTCTGCTGCTGCGCGGCGCAAAGGCGCTTGAACACGTCGGCGCAAGCTATCGCGTCGGCAACATTGTGTCGAGCGACGTATTCTACGAACCGACCGGCGCATGGAAGGAATGGCGGAAGTTCGGCGCGCTGTGCGTCGAGATGGAGAGCGCAGCGCTGTACCTGCTCGCCGCGCGCGAGGGAAAAAAGGCGCTGTCGTTTCTGACGATCTCCGACATTATGGAAACGAGCGAGGAGATGACGCCCGAACAGCGGCAGCTCGCGTTCGATCAGATGATCCGCGCGGCGCTTCTGACCGCGGAGGAATAACAACCGGTGCGTATCGGGGCGCCGCAAGCCGGATCCGGTTCCCAAGGGCGGACACGGACGCGCTTTGCGGACCCCGTTTTTTGAAAGATATGGACAACACATTCAAGGTCGTTTCGCCGTATTCGCCGCAGGGCGATCAGCCGCAGGC
>CADAQS010000121.1 GCA_902790115.1 uncultured Eubacteriales bacterium
CCGCTTCCTTCGCCTGCTGCGCTTCGGCCTCCTTTTGCGCCGCTTCGCGCTCGTCCTTCAGAATCTCATAAGCGGATGCGTTGTCCACCGCGGTCTCATAGACGCCGAAAAGCTCGTCGGCTTCGATCTCCGCCGCGCGGCGGTCGGAATCGATCGCGCCCATCATCGACTGCGGCGGGAGGATCGTGGCACGTTCCACGACCGACGGTCTTCCTTTTTCATCCAGAAAGCTGACGAGTGCTTCGCCCGTTCCCAGTTCCGTGATTGCCTGTTCGGTCGAAAATGCAGGATTTGCGCGGAACGACTGCGCCGCAGCGCGGATTGCTTTCTGTTCCGACGGCGTATAGGCGCGCAGCGCATGTTGCACACGGTTTCCGAGCTGCGCCAGCACGGCTTCTGGGAGATCGGAAGGCTGCTGCGTGATAAAATAAACGCCGACGCCTTTGGAGCGAATCAGCTTGACCACCTGCTCCACCTTATCGTTCAGCGCACGGGAAGTGTCCTTAAACAGCAGATGCGCTTCGTCGAAGAAGAAAACAAGCTTCGGCTTTTCGGGATCGCCGATCTCGGGCAGCTGCTCAAACAGTTCCGCCAGCAGCCACAGCATAAACGTCGAATACAGCAGCGGCGAACGGTACAGCTTTTCACAATGGAACACATTGATAAAGCCTCTTCCGTCCTCGTCGGTGCGCATCCAGTCGGACAGTTTGATGTCCGGTTCCCCGAAAAACAGCGTACCGCCTTCGTCCTCCAGCTGCAGCAGGGCGCGCTGAATCGCGCCGGCAGACTGGCGG
Source organism: uncultured Eubacteriales bacterium (assembly GCA_902790115.1). Classification (GTDB taxonomy): domain Bacteria; phylum Bacillota; class Clostridia; order Christensenellales; family CAG-138; genus UBA3792. The sequence goes on from CADAQS010000121.1 coordinate 795, forward strand.
CTGACGTTGCCGTATTCATTCAAAAAGTCTGCCGCGTGCTCTGAAACGTAGGCCACCATCGCCCGAAGATCTTTCAGATCGGTCAGAAGCCAGCCCTTGTCGTCCGCAACGCGGAACACGATCGACAGGACGCCTGTCTGCACATCGGTAAGTCCGAGCAATCGGGAAAGGAGCGACGCGCCCATTTCGCTGACGGTCGTCCGGACGGGGTGTCCGCTTTCGCCGAACACATCCCAGAACCGGACCGGGAACCGTTTGAACGGAAACGTCTTTGGATCGATGCCGAGGCTGTTCAGCCGCTTATCCAGCGATTCGCTCGAAGCGCCGGGCTTTACGCAGCCGGACAGATCGCCCTTGATATCGGCCAGAAACACCGGTACGCCGAGTTCCGAAAACGACTCCGCCATGACTTTCAGCGTGATCGTTTTGCCGGTGCCCGTCGCGCCGCAGATCAGACCGTGGCGGTTTGCCATTTGCGGCAGGATATACGCATCGTTGTCGCCGCGTCCGACCAGGATTTTTCCGTCTTTGAGCATAGCTTCGCTCCTCCCCTGATGATGTTTTTTGCAGGCTGCCCTGCGCTTTTGTTATTCCTTCGGCAGCTCGCTCGTGCAGTGCGGGCAGCGGGTCGCTTCTTCGTGGATCTCCCCGAAGCAGAACGGGCAGAGACGCGGTGCCTTCTCGGGCTCGGGTTCGGGCTCATTCTTCTTGCGGGCATCTTCCGCCTTAGCGCGCACGCCGTTGATCGCCTTGACGACGAAGAAGATGCACAGTGCAACAATCAGGAAGTAGATGATCGCAGCGATGAAGTTGCCGTAGTGCAGAATGCTTGCGCCGGCTTCCTGCGCCTTTTCAAGGCTCTCATACGTATTGCCGTCCAGTGCAACAAACCATTTCGAAAAGTCCGCTTTGATCAGCAGTCCGACCGCGGGCATCAGCAGGTCATTGACCAGCGAGGTGACGATCGCACCGAATGCGCCGCCGATGATGATGCCGACCGCCATGTCGAGCACGTTGCCTTTGAAGGCAAAGGTTTTGAATTCTTCCCAGAGTTTCTTCATGTTCTTTTTCTCCTTTTCCATGTATTTGGTAAACGTTGCCGTTTATTCCCTTATCGATTGATCAGACGCGCGATCGGCGACCGGTGCACAACCATCGCCCCTTTGGGGCAGAACTCCTGACAGCAGAAGCATTTGATGCATTCCTTCCGATCGATCACCGGCAGATTGTTCTGCATCGTGATCGCCTTTGCCGGACAGATCTCAAAGCAGCGTTTGCAGCCGACGCAGGTTTTCTTACGCACCTGCGGTCTCGACCCGAGCGCAAGCGTAAAGAAGAATCGTTTGACCCTTCCCCATGCCGTCGAGGTGTCCGAAAACAGCGTACTGTTGTGATTCTCGATGATCTTAAAATCGGTTTTTTGAAACGATTTCCAATCGCCGAGAACCGGAATCCGTTCAAACGTATCCGGCAGCAGTTCCCTGCGGTTTGCAGCAGCCAGTGTCGGAACGTCGTCCACGTCCATCCCGATCAGCTTTGCCGCCGTCCAGTCGAGCAGATGCGGATTCTTCGATACGAGCAGCGCGTTCATCGGGCGCGGCGTTCCCTGTGTCGGACCGTTTCCCTCCATTGCCACGATCGCATCGCACACATGCAGCACCGGCTTTGCGTACGCGCCGATGTCCAGAATCATATCGGCAAAATCATTCGGATTCGGATACCGGTAATGATACTCTGGCTTCAGAATCCCCGGAACCAGTCCGAACAGGTTCTTGACCGCATTCGACATGCCCATCATGCCGTGCGACTTCAGCTTGCAGACGTTGATCAGCGCGTCGCAGGAATCGATCCATCCGGTATACCGGAACGAATGCGCCTGTTTCGCTTCCGGAAAAGACGCTTCCTTCTCCGAAAAATCCTGATTCAGCGATCCGCCTGCCGCTTCGACCGCCTGCATGCCGCTTGCGGCATAGATATGGTTCATGGTGGGCGCGTTCCACGGACGGCCGGCGCTATCCCCGACCACGACCGATGCCGCGCCTCGTTCCAACAGGAGTTCCGTCAGCGCCGCAAGCACGTGCGGATGCGTGGTAATCGCAGTTTCGGGCTTCCCGCCGGCAACCATGTTGGCTTTCAGACCGACGCGCATGCCGGGATGCAGGAATGCAAAGCCATCGGTCTTTTCGATCGCATCCGAAAGCGCCGCCTTGACCGATTTGATTTCATAGCTTTCGCACTGCACAACGGCAACCGGTTCAATCGTCATATACCAATCCTCTTACCAAACGGATCTCCTCCGCATATTCGGAAAGCTCCTCATGCGGCGTTTCGAGACAAAACGGAAGCTTTTGCAGCACCGGATGGTTCACAATCCGCCGCACGCCCTCGATGCCGATCTCGCCTTCCCCGATTGCCGCATGTCGATCCTTATGCTGTCCAAGTCCGAACTTACTGTCGTTCAGATGAACATACTTCAGCCGATCAAGTCCGATCACGCGGTCAAACGCAGTCAGCACGCGGTCGGGATCGGATGCGATGTCATACCCCGCCGCAAACACATGGCAGGTATCGAGGCAAACGCCGATCTGCTCCCGCTTTTCGACCCGGTCGATGATCGCCCGCAATTCCTCGAACGTGCCGCCGATCTCGCTGCCCTGCCCCGCCATCGTCTCAAGCAGAACGGTGCCCGGGAACGGTTCCGAAAGGATCCGGTTCAGGAGCGCCGCGGTCTTTTCAATCCCGACCGCCGCGCCCTGCCCGACATGGCTGCCCGGATGCAGGTTATACAGCGGTATTTGCATCTCGTTCACACGGTTCAGATCGTCGCGCATGGCAAGCTCGGCAAACGCCATAACCTCCTGCCGCTTTGCGCAGGGATTCAGCGTATACGGCGCATGCACCAGCACCGGCGCAAACTGCTGTTCCGAAAGATATGCCGCCATCGCTTCGGCATCCGCGGGATCGAGTGCTTTGGCCTTTGCGCCGCGAGGGTTTCGGGCAAAGAACTGAAACGTGTTTGCACCGAGTTGGGATGCGGTCATTGCCATTTGCAGCAGTCCCTTCGACGGGGACAGATGGCATCCGATCGACAGCATTACACGCGCCCCTTTTCCTGCGCTTCCCGCCAGGCACGCTCGCGTTCGGCCGCATTCTTGGCAAGCGCAACGCGCTTCTGCGCCTTGAACGCTTTCAATTCCTCGATCTCCTTCGGATCCATCTGCGCTTCCAGTTCCTTCCGGAGCGCATTAACGCGATCGCGCATCAGATCGTTGATCTGCTGGATTTTTTCCGAATCCGGCGTTCCCGAAATCAAAGAAAGCACATCGATCGGATCGCCGACCGCCATCCGGATCGGCCGGAACAGCTTATAGTAGCCGTGAATGTACACCGGATAGATCGGCGCTCCGGTCTGCAGCGCCATCAGCGCCGTACCGCCCTTGAACGGCTGCAGCTCGTCCTCAAAGACAAACCGTCCCTCCGGGAACACGAGCAGGCACTTGTCCTGCCGCAGCAGATCGATGCAGTTGTTGAAGCTCTTAATGTCGAGCTTTCTCCGGTCGACGTCGACAAACAGCAGGCGGTTCCTGACCCAACGGGCGAACTTTCCGGGTCCGAGCACCTCGACCGCTGCAAGCGTATAGAGTCTGCGCCGCCAAAATGTCAGAATCAGCGTGATCGGATCCATCCACCAGGTATGATTCGAAACGATCACGGCGCGGCCGGAAATCTTCGGCATTTTCCCTTCCCGATTGCAATACAGGATCTTCGGACGGTGCATCAGGTACAGCGCCGGGATCCAGGTAAACTTCACAAAATCATACACCCAGTATTTCGGGTGAATCGCTTTGAAAAAGGATGTCAGTCTCTGCATTATTCTGTGTTCCAGCTTTCCGTTCCGGCCGTTCGGCGGAGCAAATCTTCTTCGTCCGCCGCTTCCGGTTCGCTCCGATCCCGGTCAGCCTATAATCGGGATTAGTATATCATATCTGTTATGGGAATGCAAGAAAATACCGCCTTCCAAACGGAAGACGGTATCGTCGCATGTCGTTTTCAGTTGACCGGCGCGCCGCAGTACTCGCAGCAGCCTTTGTCGTCCGGTATTGTTGTCGCGCCGCAGAACGGGCAGACGACCGGCTTTTTCGGAGCAGCCGCCGCCGTGACCTCGTCTCGCACCTGCTGACGAACGCCGAGCAGCGTGGATTTGATCTCCTCGCCGACCTGTTTGCATTCCTGATACTCGACCGTCAGCGGTGCCGAAACCTGCGCAAAGCGATTGACCTGCGTCACCTCGGAACGGATCGTATTCGGGTTGATCCGAAAACGGATCTGGTTGAAATACGGATTGTTGACGGCGATGTCGCAGTACATATCCTGGCTGACTTCAAACCGCGGCGGGTTGTAGCTGATCTGCTTGCCGTCGTTGTCGCGCTGCTTG
>CADAQS010000122.1 GCA_902790115.1 uncultured Eubacteriales bacterium
ACTTTCTGGAGGAACGCAGGCAGATTTCGGAATCGCTGCAGGAACAGTACCGAACCCTTTCGGACGAAGCAGAGCTTCCTGCGATCCTTTGGAACGGTGAACTGCCCGACCCTTTGGAAGATGCCTGGGTGGTTTCCGATCCGAATGTCCATCTGATCCGAGGCGGAACGCCCTTTGCGCGATGCGCAAAAGACGGCGAAGCGGTTCACTATATCGGCATATGGGGCGGTCTCTCGAACTATGCCCTCTCCCTGCCCTGCGTTTCTCCGATTTCGGAAGATCAGTACGATAACCCGCCCGACGGTGCAGTGATCACGCCGCGGCGCGCAGCGGAAATTGCAGAAAGCTGCTTTGCGGGCATCGATGCGATGTCTGCCCTTGATGTCCGGTGGGGCAGCGATCTGCAAACGGACGGAGAACAGACCGGTGTTTCCCGACATCAATATTATCTTGTCCGGATGACGCCGAGTGTTTTCGGTGCGCAGCTGCTGTATGAGCCGTTCGGTTCGGACACCAAGTCGGATGAAGCCGTCGACGCCTCCGCTTATCAGAAGGAGTGGAATTACGAAAGCGCAGAAGTCATGGTGTCCGGCGACGGAGCGATCCTGCAGTTGGATTGGCGCGCGCCGCATATCGTTTCCGAACAGATCTCTGCATCCGCTGTGCTGCTTCCGTTTGAAGAAATAACGGACCTTTTGTCACGTCAGCTGAACCGAATGTTTTCTGTCGAAGAATACCGCAACGGAAATCTGACGATCGATCGGATCGCGCTCGGATTGTTCCGCATCCGCGAGCAGAACTGCGTCGATACGGGGTTGCTCGTTCCGGTCTGGAAGTTTTCCGGCCGTATCACCTCCCCGGTCTATCCGAACCTGAACGATCAGGAGGACCTGGTGCTGATCAACGCGCTCGACGGATCGATCATCGATCCGAACTACGGATATTGAAAAGAATCCAAAACGAAGAAAACCCCGCCTTGCGGCGGGGTAAGCTTTTGGATTTACAGCTGGCTCTTATAGAGTTCGACGATCTCTTCGACTGATGTGTCGCGCGGGTTGCCGGGGCGGCAGGCATCCGCATAGGCGGACTCGGACAGGAACAGAATTTCCTCTTCCTTGAGAATGCCATGCAGGTTGGCAGGGATTCCGACGTCTGCGGAGAGCTTCCTGACGGCTGCGATCGTTGCATCAGCCGCTTCTTCATCGTTCATCGTATCGATGTACGGAACTTCCATCGCTTTGCCGACCGCGCGGTAACGCTCGCCGGCCACCGGCTTGTTGTATTCGAGACCGACCGGAAGCAGAATCGCGCAGGCAACGCCGTGCGGTGTGTCGTAAAGCGCGGACAGTCCGTGCGCCATGCTGTGGACGATGCCGAGACCGACATTGGAGAAGCCCATGCCTGCGATATACTGTCCGAGCGCCATGCCTTCGCGGCCTTCGGGCGTTCCTTCGACCGCGCCGCGCAGCGACTTTGCAATGAGGCGAATCGCTTCCAGATGGAACATATCGCTGATCGCGCAGTGTCCCTTGGTGATGTAGCCTTCGATCGCATGCGTCAGGGCATCCATGCCGGTGGCCGCCGTAAGGCCTCTGGGCATCGAACTCATCATATCGGGATCGACGACCGCGACTTCCGGGATATCGTTTGTGTCCACGCAGACGAACTTGCGCTTCTTCTCTACATCGGTGATAACGTAGTTGATCGTAACCTCTGCAGCAGTGCCTGCGGTCGTCGGAACGGCGATCGTGAAGACGGCATGCCGCTTGGTCGGCGCAACGCCTTCGAGACTGCGGACATCCGCAAACTCCGGATTGTTGACGATGATACCGATGGCCTTCGAGGTATCCATCGCGCTGCCGCCGCCGATCGCGACGATACAGTCCGCTTTCGCTGCCTGAAATGCTGCAACGCCGGTCTGTACGTTTTCGATCGTCGGATTTGCCTTGATGTCGCTGTAGACTTCATACGGGAAGCCTGCCGCGTCGAGAAGATCGGTCACCTTCTTGGTCACGCCGAATTTCAGAAGACCGGGATCGGTTGCGACAAACGCCTTCTTGCAGCCGCGTGCCGTCAGCGTCGGAACGATGTTTTCAATTGCGCCGTGCCCGTGATAGGAAATGGGATTCAGTACGATACGATTTGCCATGTTATAAACTCCTTTTCTGTTTGCTTTTGTATCCGCACCGGATTGCTCCGGAGCTTTGTCAGTTCAGGTAGCCCTCGCGCGCTTTGACGCCGAAGCGCTGCTCCAAGAGGTGCATCTGCTCGTCCGTGATCGTATTGACGAGCTGCAGGTGCGCGATCTTCATGTAGATCTCCGCGGCTTTTTCAGCGGTCTCGATCAGGCCGAACGTTTCATCGAGATCCTTGCCCGCGCCGTAGATGCCGTGCTGCGCCCAGACGACGAGCCGGGCCGTACGCATCTTTTCGGCGGTTGCGACGCCGATCTCGTTCGTGCCGCAGAGCATCCACGGCAACACGTTGACGCCGTCCGGGAACACCACGATGCACTCGGTGCACATCTGCCAAAGCGTGCGCGTAAATTTGATCTCGTCGAGATCGTGTACATACGTCATGGCTAAAAGGTTTGCCGGATGGCAGTGCATGACCACGCGGTTGTTCGGGTCAACCTTCAGCCGCTCGACGTGGCTCATCATATGCGCAGGAAACTCGCTCGTGAAGTTCCCTCCGTCCGCAAAACCCCAAAGCAGTTCGGCGTGTTCGCCGTCGGTTGCGATGCGCACGAGTCCGAGATTGACCTCGGGCGCATACTGCACATTTTTGAAATACTTGCCGGTTCCGGTCACGAGGAAATACCGTCCTGCAAGCTCCGGCGCAGAAAAGCCGGTCGGAATCGTGCGGAGCACGGTTTCCGTATCCAGATATGCCGAAACTGCATCCTTGTCCAGCAGCAGCGAAATGTTGCCGCCGTTGCGCTCATCCCAGCCATGCGCGTACATATTGGTTGCCGTGCGAATCATCTCCACCATAAACGGTGCGGTTAAGATATCCTTCATGCTCTTGCCTCCAGAACCGTTTTTTCGTATTTTTTGATCTCATCGAACCAGGCGCCGTCAGCCGGAACGCCGCAGCGCGCGCAGTATTCGTTCCACACCTCGCCGAACGGCAGGGTCTTGAGCTCCTCCTGCCGAACCATCAATTCGGTGAAGTCGCCGTCATCCTGCAGGGTTTTCAGCGCATCCGCCGGCGTCAGCAGTGCCGAAAGGAGCGCTTTCTGCACATTGCGGAAGCCGACCGTCCAAGCGGAGATGCGATTGATGCTCGCGTCGAAATAGTCAAGCGCGATATGCACCCTGCCGTCGAGCCCGCCGCAGCGCACGATTTCCTTGGCGATCTCCTTCGTCTCGTCATCAAACAGGACGACGTGGTCGGAGTCCCAGCGGATCGGCCGCGTGATGTGCAGCGCGATCTCCGGAAAGAACGCCAAAAGCGCCGGAATCTTATCGGAGACGACCTCGGTCGGATGATAGTGACCGTTATCCATCAGCGGAATGCATTTGTCCTTATTCATCGCGGCGTAGGAGAGTGCAAACTCCGCGCTGCCGACCGTGTATGCTTCCACGCCGATGCCGAACACCTTCGACTCGATGCATGGCTTGACCTTGTTGAAATCGTACGGCTCGGAAAGGATCTCGTCGATCGCCTCACGATAGCGCACGCGCGGTCCCATGCGGTCCGCCGGAACGTCCTTGAAGCCGTCGCCTGTCCAGATGTTCATGACACACGGTTCGCCGAGCTCGTCCGCAAGGTAGCTTGAAATGCGGATGCACGCCTTGCCGTGTTCGATCCAGAAGCGACGCGTGGCTGCATCGGTGCTCGAGAGCGTCAGCGGGTCGCACTTCGGATGCGAGAAGAACGTCGGGTTGAAATCACAGCCGAGGCCGCGTTCTTTGCAAAACTCTACCCACTTTGCAAAGTGCTTCGGTTCGAGCCTGTCGCGATCCGCCCATTCGCCGTTTTCGAAGATCGCATAGCTCGCATGCAGGTTCATCTTGGGCTTGCCGGGAATCAGCGAAAGGACTTTATCCAGATCCTGCATCAGTTCCTCGGGCGTTCTTGCTCTGCCCGGATAGTTGCCGGTCGTCTGAATGCCGCCGGTCAACGGCTTATTGGGGTCGGTGTCAAAACCGCGCACATCGTCGCCCTGCCAACAGTGCAGCGAAACCGGCACAGCTTTCAGTCGTTCCATTGCCGCTTCGGTATCGATTCCGAGCGCAGCATAGCGTTCCCTTGCTTCCGAATAGCTCATCATTGTTCCTCCAGTATCTGAATCTTTAAGTTTCCGAGCGCCGTCGCTTCGATCGGCAGCGCAATGACTTTCTTTCCCGTTGTCTGTTCGGTCAGCCGGTTCAAAAACGCGTTCTTTGCTCCGCCGCCGACGATGTACAAGCGGTCATACGTTCTTCCTGTGTTGTGTTCGAGCTCCGCGATCGCTTTTCGATAGCTCAGTGCAAGGCTCCGGTACGCGCAGCGGAAGTATCCCGCGGCATCCTTCGGCTTTTCCGAAAGTGCGGCGTCAAAAGCGTCCGTCATACGCTTCGGCGAAAGGAATGCAGCATCGTCAGCATTTACGGTTTTGTCAAACGAGCTGTGTTCCGCTGCTTCGACAATCTCGCCGAACGGCATTTGGGGGCAGAGTTCGTCTTTAAGGCGGTTGACCAGCCACATGCCCATGATGTTTTTCTGATAGCGGTTGTAGCCCACGCCGCCTTCGTTGGACCAGTTGGCTGCCTCGCTCGCCGCATCGGTCAGCGGACGGGCGGTCTTGACGCCGAGCAGGCTCCATGTGCCGGAAGAGATATACGGCGCATCGGTCTCCATCGGGATGCCCTCGACCGCCGAGCCGGTGTCATGCGTTGCGCAGAGCATTGCGCGGATTCCGGAATACATTCCGACCGTTTCCCCGGGACGATGCAGTTTGGGAAACAGTTGTCCGGGCAGGCCGAGCGCGTCGATGATCTCCCGGTCGAATGCACCGGTTTCTGCGTTGACCAGACCGGTCGTTGTCGCGTTGGTGTACTCATGCGCCTTGACGCCGGTCAGCCGGTACAGCAGGTATTCGGGGATCATGAGAAAATCGGTCACACCGTCGAGACGGCCTGCAAGTTTGTCCGCATAGAGCTGATAGATCGAATTGAACGGCTGAAACTGGATGCCGGTGCGGCG
>CADAQS010000123.1 GCA_902790115.1 uncultured Eubacteriales bacterium
GCGGGTACGGTCTTAATGCCGTTTGGCGGCAGGTATCAGCAGACGCCGATTCAGGCGATGGTGCAGAAGATCTCGGTCGAGACAAAGCATACCGACGACTGCTCGCTGATGGCATGGGGCTACAATCCGTTTTTGTCCGAGCAGAGCCCGTACCACGGCGCGTATTGCACGGTTGTCGAATCGGTCGCCAAGCTGATTGCAACCGGCGCGAAGTTTGAAGACGTTTACCTGACCTTCCAGGAGTATTTTGAAAAGCCCGGCACGGATCCCAGACGCTGGGGAAAGCCGTTCGCGGCGCTGCTCGGCGCATTTCAAGCGCAGATGGCGCTTGGCATTGGTGCGATCGGCGGCAAGGATTCCATGAGCGGTTCGTTTGAGCAGCTGGACGTCCCGCCGACGCTCGTCTCGTTTGCGGTCACGACCGAAAAGACCGATGCGATCGTGTCGAACGAATTCAAGACAGCCGGTCATCCGGTCGCGCTGCTTGCCCCCGAATACGACGAAAACGGCTTGCCGAAAGCCGATTCGCTGCAGAAGCTGTTCGCCCGTGTGACGGATCTTCTGCGGTCGAAAAAAGCGGTCGCGTGCTATACGCCGGGTCTCGGCGGCGCGGCGGAAGCGGTCATGAAGATGGCGCTCGGCAACGGGCTCGGTTTTGCGTTTGCGCCCGAGCGCACCGTGGAGGAGCTGTTCGGGTGGCGCTACGGCGCGTTTGTGTTGGAACTGACCGAATCCGTTCCGGACGGGCTGCTGCTCGGCACCGTGACCGATGACGGCGCGTTTACGCACGGAGGAGAACGTGTGTCGCTGGAGCAGCTGCAGAAGCGCTACGAGGATCGCCTCGAAAGCGTCTATGCCTGCAACATCCCGACGCCTCCCGAACCGGTCGAAACGCTGACCTGCCCTTCGGCAAAGCCGAGCCGCGCCAAGGTACAGATCGCAAAACCGCGGATTCTGATCCCGGTGTTTCCGGGCACGAACTGCGAGTACGACAGCGCCAAGGCTGTGCGCGACGCGGGCGGCGAGCCGGAGATTCTGATTCTCAACAACCGCACCGCGGCGGGCATCACCGCATCGGTCGAGCGGTTCGCAAAGAGCCTGAAAAACGCGCAGATGGTCTTTTTGCCCGGCGGATTTTCCGGCGGTGACGAGCCGGACGGCAGCGGCAAGTTCATCACGGCGTTCTTCCGCAACGCCGCGATCCGCGACGGTGTGACGGAGCTTTTGGAGCAGCGCGACGGTCTGATGTGCGGCATCTGCAACGGTTTCCAGGCACTGATCAAGCTCGGCCTTGTGCCGTACGGCAGGATCATCGAAGCCGATGAGACCTGCCCGACGCTGACGTTCAATACGATCGCGCGGCACCAGTCGCGGATCGTGCGGACGCGCATCGTCTCGAATAAGTCTCCGTGGCTCAGTCTGATGCAGCCGGGCGACGTCGTAAGCGTTCCGATCTCGCACGGCGAGGGCCGGTTCGTTGCGAGTGAGGAACTGATCCGCACGCTTGCGCAAAACGGTCAGATTGCGACGCAGTACGTCGATCTCGACGGCTGCGCGACGATGGATGTGCACTTCAATCCGAACGGTTCGATGTGCGCGATCGAGGGCATTACCTCCCCTGACGGACGCGTGTTCGGCAAGATGGGACACAGCGAGCGCGTCGGAAAGGATCTTTACAAAAACGTGCCCGGGGACTATGATAACGGCATGTTCCGGGCGGCGGTACGATACTTTGAATAATCCACACAGGAGGGCATTATGGCATATTTAACCGATATTGAGATCGCACAGCAGTGCGAAATGCGTCCGATTACCGAGATCGCAAAGCGCGCGCATGTCGATGAGCGCTACCTCGAACCCTACGGCCGCTACAAGGCCAAGATCGTTCCGGCCCTTCTGAAGGAGACCGACCAAAAAGACGGCAAGCTGATTCTGGTCACCGCGATCACGCCGACGCCCGCGGGCGAGGGCAAGACCACGACGACGATCGGCCTTGCGGACGGCCTTGCACGCATCGGAAAGGACGTCACGGTCGCGCTGCGCGAACCGTCGCTCGGACCGGTGTTCGGCGTCAAAGGCGGCGCAGCGGGCGGCGGCTATGCGCAGGTTGTGCCGATGGAGGACATTAACCTGCACTTCACCGGCGATTTTCATGCGATCGGCGCGGCGAACAACCTGCTTGCGGCGATGCTCGACAATCACATTCAGCAGGGCAACGCGCTCGGCATCGACGTGCGGAAGATCACGTGGAAGCGCTGCGTCGACATGAACGACCGGCAGCTGCGCAACATCGTGGACGGCCTCGGCGGCAAGCCGAACGGCACGCCGCGGGAGGATGGCTTTGACATCACGGTCGCGAGCGAGATCATGGCGGTGTTCTGCCTTGCAAGCTCGATCACGGATCTCAAGGCGCGCCTTTCGCGCATCATCGTCGGCTATACCTACGATGACAAGCCTGTGACCGCGGGCGACCTCAAGGCGGTCGGCGCGATGACGGCGCTTTTGAAGGACGCGCTGAAGCCGAATCTTGTGCAGACGCTCGAAGGCACGCCGGCGTTCGTGCACGGCGGCCCGTTTGCGAACATTGCGCACGGCTGCAACTCGGTCATGGCAACGAAGATGGCGCTCAAGATGGGCGACTACACGGTTACGGAAGCGGGCTTCGGCGCCGACCTCGGCGCGGAGAAGTTCCTTGACATCAAGTGCCGCATGGCGGGACTGGTTCCGGACGCGGTCGTCATCGTTGCGACGGTGCGCGCGCTTAAGATGCACGGCGGACTCGACAAGAAGCAGCTCGCTACGGAGGATCTTGCGGCCCTCGAACGCGGCATCCCGAACCTGCTGCGCCATGTTTCGAACATCAAGAACGTATATAAGCTCCCGTGCGTCGTCGCTGTCAACCGGTTCCCGACCGACACCGACGCGGAGATCGCCTTTATCATCGATAAGTGCCGGAGCCTCGGCGTCAACACCGTCCTGTCCACGGTATGGGCGGAAGGCGGCAAGGGCGGCGAAGCGCTTGCGCGCGAGGTCGTGCGGCTGTGCGAAGAGGAGAAGGGCGACTTCACGTTCTCGTACGAGCTCGACGGCTCAATCGAGGACAAGATCCGCGCGGTTGTGCAGAAGGTCTACGGCGGCGACGACATCTCGATCCTGCCGAATGCGAAGAAGCAGATCCAGCAGCTGACTGCGCTCGGCTTCGACAAGCTCCCGGTCTGCATCGCGAAGACGCAGTACAGCTTCTCGGACGATCCGAACAAGCTCGGCGCGCCGGAGCATTTCACGGTCACGGTCAAGAACGTCAAGGTCTCGGCCGGCGCGGGCTTTGTCGTCGTGCTGACCGGCGACATCATGACGATGCCGGGCCTTCCGAAGGTTCCCGCGGCGGAAAAGATCGACGTGGACGAAAACGGCAGAATCACAGGACTGTTCTGAGCAGGATCGGGCAGGGAACAATGCGGTTCCCTGCCCGCTTTTTTCGATAGGAGAGTGCCATGAAAAACAATCTTGCCATGTGGATCTTTCCGGCAGGGATCGTGATCGGCGTCCTGATCGGCGGATTGATCCGGAACGCGCCGCTCGGCATCGCGATCGGCGCGGTACTGTCGATGATTGCAACGCTGACCGTACAGTTTTTCCAGAACCGGAAGCGGAAGCGGCAGGAAGACGACCACAAGATATAGCTGACTTTTTTGCAAAAAGTCCCATAAAAAGAGTTCGGGCGGTTGACAACGACCGCCCGTTTGTTTTACAATGAAAAAGAATATAGGAAGTCTATATCCAATCCAAATTTTGATGAGGGGTTTATATGGAACAGAAAAAAAGAACAGTCACCAGAGTGGAAGACGGTGAAAAGGTCAAAAAGACCGTAAAAAAGGCAGTTGAGATCGAGCAGGCTGCCGAGAAAGAAGTCAAGAAAGTCAAGAAGGTGGAAACCCTGACCAAGGCGGAGGAGAAGAGCAAGGCGACGACGCTGCGCATCGTATCCGCGATCCTCTGGGCGTTTGCAATCGGCTTTGAGGTGTTGGGCATCCTGTTCCTGTTCAAGAAGCTGTACCTCCCGTGGCTGCCGCAGATGTGGGCAATGATCATCTGCATCGTGCTCGACCTTGTCTGCTGCGTGATTGCGGCGCTTCTTTGGAAGAAAGCAAGCCATCTTGATCCGTTCAAGAAGACGAACAACAAGCTTGGATTCTTCATTCTCACCCAGCTCGGCGTAATCATGGCAGCGATCTGCTTCATCCCGCTGATCGTCCTCGTGCTTGCGAGCAAGGATAAGCTCGACAAGAAGTCCAAGATTGTCGTGACGGTGGTTGCAATCGTCGCGCTGCTGATCGCGGGCCTTTTGGGCGCAGACTTCAACCCGATCTCTGCGGAAGAAAAGGCGGCTGCGGAACAGACCCTGACCGGCGACGTGTACTGGACCGCATTCGGTCACAAGTATCATCTCTATGAGGACTGCTCCTCGCTGAAGAACTCCGCAACGCTCTACAACGGTTCGGTCACGGCCGCCATCGACAACGGCCGCGGCGAGGTTTGCTACTTCTGCGCCAACAGAGCGGAAAAGGAAAACAATCTTGATCTGACCGGCATCAACGTGGAAGAAGGCAGTGCCGCAGAACTGGAGTAAGCCATGGCAGGATTTGATGTCAATTCGATTCTGAAAGCGGTCGCAGGCGACGGCGTCAGTATGCTCGCCAAGTCCGCCAAGGCCGATGAAAAGCAGGTTTCGACGCTCGTTTCGGCGGCGGTCCCGCTGCTGATCGGCAAGATGCAGGACAACACCGCGACCAAGTCCGGCGCGGATTCGCTGAACAGGGCGCTCAACGAGCATGCGGGGGACGACCTCACCGACGTTGCGGCGTTCCTCGGCAATGCCGATGCGACCGACGGCAAAAAGATCCTTGCACATATCCTCGGCGATGACCAGGCGGCTGCGACCAAGGCGCTCTCGAAAAAGAGCGGTCTGAGCTCTTCGCAGGTCACCAAGATCCTGATCGCGCTTGCGCCGCTGCTTCTGACCATGCTCGGCAACAACAAAAAGGACGA
>CADAQS010000124.1 GCA_902790115.1 uncultured Eubacteriales bacterium
ATATTTACAGGCAGCGCAGCAGCTCTTCACGCACGCCGTCCATGCGGGCGTCGGACAAACCGAAATCCATTTCGCGATAGCTCCATGCGGCGCGTCCGATGCCGTATTCCGTAAATACGGCATGGATCATACGATACCATGCAAGCGCATCTTCCGGCGCAGCGCGGTCGATGACTCCGTACTCCCCGCAGTACAGCGGAACGTTTCTGGCCTCGGCCGTCTGCACCGCCTCGCGGAACAGCTCCCGGAAGAATCCGGCGTCAAGGGTCTGCTTTGCAGGTTTCCCGTCAAACACGGTCCGTTCGGTGTCGAACTGTTTGCGCGTCGCTTCCGCCATTGTTCCGAAATCCGCATCGACGCGGATCCGGAAGCTGCGGTCCATGGTCGGGATCCAGTACGCGCCCTGATGGGAGAAGATCATCGGTTCATAACAATGGAAGTTGTAAACGATCTTCTCATCGGCCGGAAGCGCGAGATCCTTGACCGCGCGAACGCTGTTGTAGTCATACCCTCCTACCACGATATATGTATCCGGCGCAAATGCGCGGATCCTCCGGATGCAGGCTGCCGCAATGCGGTTCCATGCTTCGCACCACGCACGGTCGGTGACTTCGTTCAGCAGCTCGAACGCGAGCATGTCGCTGTCCTTACCGAAGCGCGCCGCTATCGTTTCCCACAGTCGGTAAAACCGTTCCTGATAGGCTGCGTTCTCGAAAAAGCCGTTCTCCGCCTCGCCTGCATCGAACGAATAGCCTGCGGTCTTGTGCAGATCGAGCATCATGTTGAGTCCGTACTTCCGGCACCATGCGACCGTCTTTTCAAGCCGCAGATAGCCGCTCTCGCGTACAGAAGCGTCCCCGTTCTCCACCAGTTCATAGTCGATCGGCACGCGAACGTGATCAGCGCCCCAGGAGCGGATCCGTTCCAGATCCCGTTCGGTGATGAAGCCGTCATAGTGCGCCTCGGTGTGATCGCACTGCGAATACCATCCGCCGAGGTCGACGCCCTTTTGAAACCCTTGCCAGATTCTCATATTGTTCTCCTTTTCGTCTGAGTCTGTAAAAGAAAACCGCCCGGAACGAGTCAGAGCGGTTCAGGAGGGATTGAATGAAAAAGGCTTTAGCCCTTGACACTGCCGGAAGTCACGCCCTTGATGATCGACTTGGACAGGATGATGTACACGAGCAGCACCGGCAGAATCGCGAGCAGAATGAACATGTACACCTTGCCGAGGTCGAACTTCGAGTAGTCGGCGCTGCGCAGCTGTGCGATCATGATCGGAACGGTTTTGAGCTCCGCCTTGTCAATCAGCAGCGCGGGAATGAAGTAGTTGTTCCACGAGGACACGAACGAGAAGATCGCCTGCACCGCGATTGCGGGTTTCATGATCGGCAGGATGATCGTGTTGAACGTGCGGAACTCGTTTGATCCGTCCACGCGCGCCGCTTCGACGATCTCGAGCGGCAGCACGCTCTCCATGTATTGCTTCATATAGAAGAACACGATCGGTGCGGCGATCGCCGGAATGATCAGCGGAATGTAGCTGTTGTTCAGATGCAGCTTGTTCATCATCTGCACGAAACCGACCGCGCTGACCTGCGACGGGATCATCATGATCGCCATGATGAACGTAAACACCAGTTTCTTGCCCTTGAATTCATACACATGCACGCCGTAGGCGGTCAGCGCAGAGAAATAGGTCGTCAGAACTGCAGAGGATGCTGCAACGATCAGGCTGTTGAGCATGCCGCGCGGAATGTTGATCGATGCGTCGGTCCATGCGTTCCGCAGGTTGTCGAGAAAATGTTCCTGCGGCAGCAGTCTGAAGCCCGCCTGAAGCTGCGCGTTCGAGCGGGACGCGTTGACGATCATCAGGTAAAACGAGAACAGGCACAGCACGGAGAGGAAAATCAAGATCGCATACACAAGGATGCGCAGAAGCGTCAGCTGCAGCCGGCCCTTATCGTTGTCCGAAAGGCCTTTTCTGACGACGGCTTTGGAATTCGTGCTCATGCGTTGCCTCCTTTCTTCGCAAGACGTCTGGCTTTCCGTTCTGCCTTTTTGGCATCGGGATCCTGATACTGCGCGGCAAGCGTCTTATACACGATACCGCCGAGCACCGCAGTGATCACAAAGATGATGACCGAAACCGCGCCGGATCTGCCGTAGTCCTTGCTCGTCTGCAGGAAGTTGTTCAGATACATGACCATCGTGAACGAGGTGCGGTCCGGCATGCCCTTTCCGTTGGTCAGGACCTGCGGGACATCGAACATCTGAATGCCGCCGATCATCGCGGTGATGAAGCAGTAGACGAAGATCGGCATCAGCAGCGGCATCGTGATGCGGAAGAAGACTTTCCACGCATTCGCGCCGTCGATCGTCGCGGACTCGAACAGGCTCTGATCGATGCCCATGATGCCTGCCATCAGAACGATGGTCGTATTGCCGAACCACATCAGGAAGTTCATCAGGGCAACCAGACTTCGCACCGTAATCTTGCTCGCGAAAAAGTCCAGCGGCTGATCGAGGATGCCCATGCTCTGCAGCACCTGATTGACCGGACCGATGTTCGAGAACAGCGTGTAGAACAGCATCGAGAACGCCGAGGCCATGATCAGGTTCGGCATGTAGATGACGGTCTTGAAAAAGCCCTGTCCCCGGATGTTGAGCCGGTAGCTCGTGAAGAAAACGGCCAGCAGCAGCGCGATCAGAAACTGCGGGATCGCGCCGAGGATCCACAAGATGAACGTATTGCCCGCGTACTTCAGAATGTCGATCGTGCCGGTCTTGTCAGGTGTGAACAGCGTGATGTAATTCTTGAAGCCGACGAACGTCGGTCCGATCTGCTTCAGACCGTCCATATAGTTCTCGAAGAAACTGTTATAGACCGTCAGAAGCTGCGGAACCAGCGTAAAGACGAGATATACGAGAAAAAACGGGGTGATGAAGATGTACCCCCACTTGGCATAGCTGACGGATCTGTGCCGTCTGCCGCCAAGTTCCGATCGGATCTGCTTTGCCATAAATGCCTCTCCCGGTTCAATTCGATAAACAACGCGGTGAGGAGGGGCACCCCTCCCCACCGCAGGGAACGTTTGGTTTGTGTCGCTCTGTTACGGGGTGACGATGGCCGGATAGGTCTCGTTGACGTACTTGTAGAAGTTGTTCAGAGCGGTATCCTTGTCGACTGCGCCCTTGAAGTATTCCTGCAAAGCGGTCTGGAGGCCTTCGTTGAGCAGCTGGTCATAGTTGGTGTGGTTCTCCCACTTGATGCTGCCGGCGAGCTTCGAGAACTCAGCGATATCGTTCTGGCCGCCGAGGATCGTGGTGTTGCCGTAGGTCGGATCGTTTGCGAACTTCTCAACAACCTTCGTGTTGTTCGGATACTGCGCTTCGTTGACAACGAGCTTCTCGCAGACTTCCTCGTTGGAGGTAAACGTCTCGAAGATGTCCTTCAGCATTTCGGTGTTGTCGGAACCGGTCGCTGCAAGCAGCCAGGTGCCGCCCCAGAAGTGAGCCTGCGGTCCCATCGTGATGTTCCAGTCACCCGCGCAGCCCTTTTCGGGGTCGATCGCGTTGCCCATGCAGAAGTTGAAATACCATGCCGGTCCGAAGAAGCACATCGTCTTGCCGTCTGCAAACATCTGAGCGGCTTTCTCCTCGCCCCAGACGCCGTCGGTCAGCGTGTAGCCGTTCTGAACGAACTTTTCGGTCTGATCGATCCATGCATTGATCTGATCGTCAAAGTGGAGCTTGCCGTCCACAACCCACGGAGAGGTGCAGTTGTTCGAGAAGACACGGAAGGTCTCTGCGAAGGAAGCGGTCATGTAGTAGCCCTTTGCCTTTGCTTCTGCAGCAACAGCTTCGAACTTCTCCCAGGAATCCAGCTTGGCCTGTACTTCTTCCGGAACATCGGTGCCGAGAACGTCCTTGGCGATGCTCTTGCGATAGATCAGCGCGGACGGGCAGCACTGGAAGGAAACACCCTTGCAGACGCCGTTGTCGGAAGCTGCCTTGATCGTGTACTCATACTGCGTCGGAGCATTCTGGAAGCCGAAGGATGCGACGTCCATCGTGTAGTCGGACTCAACATACTTGCCGATGTAGTCCGCTTCCGCGAGGAACATGTCGATCTTGTCATCCGCAGCTGCGGAAGCCTGATTCTTCAGAGCTTCGTCGAGCTTCTGCTGGTAGACGCCGTTGTCGCTCGGATTGATGATCCAGTTGACCGTAACGCCCTCGGGAACCTTGTAATACTTCTCAAAGAATCCCTTGAACTCCTCATTCCAGGCATAGATGTTGAAAACCTTGCCCTGCTCGGCGGGCTTTTCCGCCTCATTGGATGCAGCGGGCTTGGCAGCACATGCGACAGCGCCGAGCATCATGACTGCAGCCAGTACGAGTGCAATCAGTTTCTTCATAATGATTTCTCCTCCTATTGATTTTGTGTTTTTCACACTTTGTTCTATCAAAACGCGTTTGCGTTTCAATCCTTGTTCAGCGTCCGGACCGTATCGCCCTCGATCAGCCTGCCCGGGATCAGATACGTCTGCGGCAGCCACAGCTTCGGCTTTTCGATGCTCTCGACCAGCGCGTTCGCCGCTGCACGGCCCATGCCGTCCGCATCCTGCCGGTACGTCGTCAGCTTCGGGCGCAGCACCTCGGAAAGCGGAATGCCGTCGTATCCCATCACGCTGATCTCCCCGGGCACGGAGATGTTCTGTCGCTCCAGTTCGTTCATACCGCCGATGTACGAATAATCGTCGGGATACAGGATGCAGGTCGGCCGCTCCCGCAGCTTCAGGAGCTCCCGCGTTGCAAGGCCGCTTGCCCGCGGATCGTGGTAGGTCGCCTGCCGGACGTATTCGACCGGAACCGGAATGTTCAGCAGCTCGCAGGTCTTGTAAAAGCTTGCAAGACGTTTCTGCGTGACCGAGGTCATTTCACCGTGGATGAACGCGATCTTCCGGTGTCCCTTCGCCGCCG
>CADAQS010000125.1 GCA_902790115.1 uncultured Eubacteriales bacterium
CGGATGTACTGGTGGAGCCGGAAAACGCATTCTATAACACGCATCAGTCGGAATGCCGTCACCGGGATTACCGCGTCTATGCAAGTTCGGAACCGACCTCCGTTTATACCGCACCGTACGGGATGCGGGTAAAGACGTTTGAAACCGGCGGAGACTTCGGCGTGGAGTGGATCTATGAACATGCGGACGGATCCGTCTGGGGGTATTGCTACCAATGGGACGGCTGGGTGCCGCTCGGCGGAATGAAGCTCCGCTACGATTTCATCGCGTTTGCTAAGGACCACGCGGATAAGATCACGCAGAATGACGAACGGAAACCCTATTCCGAGTTTTTCGATGCGGAAGACGCTGCGGTATATGCTTATCCGGGCGGACCGTTTGCCTATCGGACCGGCGGTTTTTCCGAAGGCATTCCGGAATCTTTTTATACCGATCCGGACGGAAAACAATGGGCGTTCGTCGGCTATCAGTACGGCCGGATCAACAAATGGGTCTGTCTCGACGCGCCGCAGGACGAATTGCTCGGGACGAAAGAAGCCGCGCTGGTCGATTCGGAGTATACCTCCCTTGACAATTCCACGCTTCCGCAGCCGTCGGGCTTCATCACAAATACGGTGTTCTGGGTTGTCGGAACCGTCGTGCTGGTATCCGGAACGGCGGCGATTCTTCTGGTGATTATTTTGAAAAAGAGAAGGAAACAGAAATAATATGGGTATGAAATGGTTGGAGCTTGCGGTGTATACAACCGATGCGGGCATCGAGCCGGTCAGCGCTGCATTGAATGGTGCGGGGATTACAGGCCTTTCGATCGAAGAAAGCCATGAATCGGCGTTTGCCTTTCTGCGCGAAGCAGCCGTCTTCTGGGACTTTGCGGATATGGACAAGATCGGCGTGGATACGCCGTGCGTCAAGGGCTATGTCGCGGACTGTCCGGAGAATTTGCCTTTGGTGGAATCTGCAAAAGCTGCGATCGAACGGCTGCGTTCGATCGATCTCGGGTTCGATATCGGCTCGCTCGCTATGACGGTTTTGACCGTCGACGAAGAGGATTGGGCAAACAACTGGAAAAAGTATTATAAACCGCTTGAAATCGGTTCCAAACTTCTGGTGTTGCCCTCATGGGAACCGGAGCCTGATACCGACCGGACCATTCTGAAACTGGATCCCGGCATGGCGTTCGGAACCGGCGCGCACCATACGACCCGAATGTGTTTGGAATTTTTGGAAAAAACGGTCAGAAACGGCGATCAGATGCTCGATCTCGGCTGCGGCAGCGGAATTCTGTCGATTGCGTCTGTACTTCTCGGCGCAAAGCATGCGACCGCTGTGGACATTGACCCGATTGCCGAAAAGATCGCGTATGAGAATGCGGCGATGAACGGTATCACGGAAAAGGACTTTACGGTTCTGATCGGGAATATCTTGACCGATACCGCCGTTCAGGAACGGATCCGTGGCCAATACCCGGTCGTTGCGGCAAACATTGTGGCGGACGTCATCATCGCGCTTGCGCCGCTTGCCAAGCCGCTTGTCACACCAGGCGGCGTGTTCATCGTCTCTGGCATCATTGATGAGCGGGTAGAGGACGTAACGCGCGCTCTTTCGGCAAACGGCTTTACCGTAGAACAGCACAGCGCCGCGGAGGGTTGGAACGCCTTCCTTTGCAGATAAACCGATGCATCGATTCTTTATCCGGGAAAAAACAGAACAGACGGCGATTCTTTGCGGGGATGATGTCAAGCATGCTTCCCGCGTGCTTCGACTGCAGACCGGAGATGCGGTTACGCTTTGCGACGGAAAGGGTATGGAATGCGAAGCAGCCGTAGCCGCGATCGAAAAGGATCGCATTGTCTGCAATACCGGTACCTGGACGCCCTGCAAAAGCGAACCGCGCTGCCGCGTGACGCTGTTTCAAGGCTTGCCCAAAACCGGAAAAATGGAAACAATCATCCAAAAATGCGTCGAACTCGGGATCGATACCGTGGTACCGGTTTTGACCGAACGCTGCGTTGTGCAGCCGAAGGAATCGTTCCAGAGCCGGATTGAGCGCTGGCAGCGTGTAGCCGAGGAGGCCGCCAAGCAGAGTCGAAGAGGAATGATTCCGCAGATCGGGTCGCTTATGAAACTGCGAACTCTATCCTTGGACGGGTTCGACCGTGTGCTTGTCGCATACGAAAATGAGGATCGGGTTTCCTTGAAACAGGCGCTGACCGGTTTTACCGGGACAAGCCTTGCTATGTTGATCGGACCGGAGGGCGGCTTTTCGGAAGAGGAGATGGAACTGCTTTCACAAAAGGGCGTCATCTCGGTTTCACTTGGACCTCGCATTCTGCGTACCGAAACGGCCGGTATGGCGATGCTTGCACAGATCCTGTACGAGGTGGAAACATGAAGATTGCTTTTTATACGCTTGGCTGCAAGGTGAATCACTACGAAACACAGGCGATGGAGGAACTGTTCCGAAAGGCAGGATACGAAATTGTTCCATTTGAAGAAACGGCGGATATCTATGTCGTTAATACCTGCACGGTCACGCAGATCAGCGACAAGAAATCCCGCCAGATGCTTTCCAGAGCGCATACCAAAAATCCGGATGCGTTGATCGCGGCGGTCGGCTGCTATGCCGAGACTGCGCGGGAGACGGTTTCGGCTCTCGAGGGCGTTTCACTCGTGCTCGGAACAGAAGGACGGAAGGATATTGTCACGCTGTGTGAACGCGCACTGAAAGGGCAGGGAGCGGAAGCGCTCTATCCGACACCTTTTCAACGCAGGGCATTTGAAGAACTCAGCGCAACGCATGACAGCCGGACGCGCGCCGTTCTGAAGATTCAGGACGGGTGCAACAGCTTTTGCACCTACTGCGCGATCCCGTTTGCGCGCGGCGCCCTGCGTTCGCGTACCATGGAAAGCTGCCGCAAAGAACTCGAGTCACTTGCGAAAGCCGGCTATCGGGAGGTTGTACTGACGGGTATTCAACTTTCGGCATACGGCGCGGATCTGGACGAAAAGGTCGATTTGTGCGACGTCATCCGGCTCGCCGACAGCATCGAAGGCATCGATCGCGTTCGGCTCGGCTCTTTGGAACCTCGAACCGTGGATGAGCGTTTCCTCGAAACGGTTAAAGCTTGCCCTTCGCTTTGCAGACAGTTCCATCTTTCGCTGCAAAGCGGCTCGGACACGGTCTTGCAGCGGATGAACCGGAGATATTCGACCGAGGAATACCGGAAGGCGGTACGACTCCTACGGGAATCGTTTGATGACGTTGCAATCACAACGGACATTATCGCAGGATTTGTCGGCGAAACGGAACAGGAGTATGCAGAGACGGTGTCCTTTGTGCGCGAGATCGGGTTTGCGAGAATTCACGTGTTCCCGTATTCCAAAAGAAACGGAACCAAGGCAGCTTCGATGCCCGGGCATTTGCAAAGAAGCGTTAAGGAAGCGCGCGCAAAGGAACTGATCGCCGTCGGAAAGAAACTTGAGCAGGCGTTCGTGCAGGCTCAGATCGGCAAAACCGTTCAGGTTTTGATGGAAGATGACGGGACAGGCTATACCGGCAATTATGTCCGGGTGCGCTGCAAGGGTGAACCAGGGACAATGCAGACAGTCAGACTGACCGCGCGGGAGGATACGCTCGCGCTTGGAGAATAACAGGAGGTAGAATATGTGTTTGTTTTGTGAGATTGCGGCAGGAAATATCCCGTCGAAGAAAGCGTATGAAGACGAACAGGTTGTGGCATTCTATGATATCGCCCCGCAGGCGCCGGTCCATATCCTGATCATCCCGCGGAGGCATATCGAAAGCGCACAGACACTGACGGACGGGGACAATGAGCTGCTTTGCCATATGTTTGCGGTCGCAAGAAAGATTGCGGCAGAGGTTGGCGTGGCGGAGAACGGATACCGGCTGATCACGAACGTCGGCAGGGACGCGGGGCAGAGCGTACCGCATCTGCACTTGCATTTGATCGGCGGGAAGACGCTGAATTGGAATAATTGATGAATTTCTGCTCCTGTCGGTTGCGAAATCGACAGGATTCGCATATAATGTTCTAAACCTTAAGAATAAGAGGAACAATCTATGACATCTCTGGATGAGGCAAAGAGAATTCATTTTGTCGGGATCGGCGGCTGCAGCATGAGCGGCCTTGCCCGGATCCTGAACGCGCAGGGGCATACGGTGTCCGGCAGTGATCGGGAACCCACACAGTTTACCGGAAATCTCGAAAAAGACGGGATCCGGGTCTATTACGGACACAAGGCGGAGCAGGTCGGGGACGCGGATCTTTTGGTGTACAGCGCAGCAATCAAACCCGATAACGTGGAGCGCGTCTATGCACGAGAACACGGCATTCCCGAGATGGAGCGCAGCGTTGCGCTCGGCGAGCTCTCCGCACGGTTCCACAATGTTGTTGCGGTGGCGGGCTGCCACGGCAAGACGACGATCACCTCGATGCTCGCGTTTCTGAACGATACTGCAAATCTCGGCGCTACGCTGCATGTCGGCGGGTTTGTGGATCTTCTGGACGGCGGTGTCTGCCTCGGGTCGAAGGATCTGTTTATCACCGAAGCCTGCGAGTACGTCAGAAGCTTTCTGACGCTCCGCCCGACCATCGCGATTGTCAACAATATCGATAATGACCATCTGGACTGCTACGGCGATCTTGAACACATTATTGCGGCGTTCGAAGAGTTCTGCCGTTTGGTTCCGAAAGACGGTTTGATCCTCGGCTGTATCGACGATGAAAAGGTCGCAGCACTCTTGCCGAAGCTCGACCGACCCTATGAGACCTATGGGCTTTCGCAGGGTGATTTCCATGCGGATGGGATTGCCTACGATGAGAACGGCTATCCGTCGTTTGATCTGATTGATCACGGAGAGCGGATCGGAACCATTTCGCTTTGCGTTCCCGGTGCGCACAATGTTATCAA
>CADAQS010000126.1 GCA_902790115.1 uncultured Eubacteriales bacterium
GTCGCAATCGCGGCGCCGCGCGTGCCTAAGCCCAGCACCGCCACCGTAAAGAGGTCGCCGACGATATTCAGCACGCAGGCGATCAGCACCGAGATCAGCGGCATTTTGGAGTCGCCGAGTCCGCGGAACACACTGCCGATCAGATTGTACGCTACGATGAACAGCGTTCCCGCGCCACAGATGAACAGATAATCCCGCGTGCGGGAAAACGCTTCGGGCGGCGCTTGCATCAGCCGCGCCAGCGCGCCGGAAAACGGCATCAAAAGCAGCGACAGCACAATTCCGATCGTGCCGAACAGCCAGATCCCTCCCGCGATCGCCGAACCGGCCTGTTCAGGCTTTCCCTCGCCGATCCTGTGCCCGACCAAAACGGTCAGACCCATGGCAAGGCTCGTCACGCAGAGCGTGATCGTCATCATCAGCTGACTGCCGGTCGAGACCGCGGAAACGTCCGCCGCCGCGGCAAACTTGCCGACCACCCAAAGATCGACCGCACCGTACAGGGTCTGCAAAAACAACGCCAGCAGCACCGGCAGCGAAAACCGTACCAGCGGTGCAAAGATCTTTCCCTCGCTGAAATTCTGTTCGTTATGCATGGATTCCAATACTCCGTTTCTTCGCAAACGAAGGCATCATACCATATTCCGTGCGGCAAAGTCAATGCTGGGCGACAGACAAAAACCGTGTGATTCTGCATGAAATCCGGCAAAACTCATATCATAGAAAAAAAGCAATCTGATCGGAGGTTTTATGAAAAAAAGCAACTGGAAACCGTATGCGGCGTGGATCGCCGCAACGCTTGCCGCAGGTGCGCTGTCGGCCTATCTGACTCGCGACGGCATGGAGCTGTACCGCACCGCGATCCGAAAGCCGCCGCTGTCGCCGCCCGGCATCGTGTTCCCGATCGTTTGGACGATTCTCTACGTGCTGATGGGTATCGGCGCGGCGCGTGTGCAGATCGTTTCCGAACCGGAGGAACGGACGCCGCACCTGACGCTGTACGTCGTGCAGCTGATCTTCAATTTCCTTTGGAGCATCTTCTTTTTCAATCAGCGCTGGTTCGGATTCTCCCTGCTGTGGCTGATCGCGCTGTGGGTGCTGATCCTCGCGATGATTCTGAAGTTCCGCAAGATTGAACGAACCGCCGCGCTTTTGCAGATTCCGTACCTGATCTGGGTCAGCTTCGCCGCCTACCTGAACGCCGGCGTGTGGCTTTTGAACCGATAATGAAACGCCGGAGCCTATCATACCGGTCGGCTCCGGCTGTTTTTCCGGTGAATATGCTGTTTTCTCAATCCCGGGCGGTCTCGCATTGGATGCACCCGACCGGTCCGTGTCACAGTGACGGAAATACTATTCCATTTTCCCTCTGCACTGCGCTTTTGTTCCTGTATAGCAGCGCAGCAGAAAAAGCGAACCGCGCTCTGTCGAGTTCGACTCTCGTTTCTTTTCTGTAAAAACAAAAACCGCCAAACGGCGGTTTTGTTTTTGTGAAAGACCTCGTAAAAGCACACCAAACCATAGAAAGAACGTGTAAAAGTACACCGGCAGAGAACTCGACAAATCAGAATTTACCTTTTTATCTCTCGAATCATGTGATATTCGTTCAATAAGGTTCCGTCTTTCAGACGTACAGCATTCACACCGACACCGGTTATCCTGAAACCCATTTTTTCATATAAAGCTCTTGCCCGGCTGTTCCCCTCGATAAACTCCAGTTCCATTTGCAGAATATTTTCATGATCCTCCGCAATCTTGATAAGCTCCTGAAAAAGTCTTGTCCCGATCCCCTGATTCCAGTAATCCCTCAGCAATGCGATCGCAACGCTGGCACGATGCCTGGTCTTTATTCTGTTGTTCCAGGTAATCTGACAGTTACCGGCAACTATTCCTTCCACAATGCAAACGAGCATCGCTTCGGTATCGGAACGGTTGATTCTATCAAACAGCTCTCTTTCACCTTCCGCGGTGTATCTGCTGCATTCCTCAGGATAACGGAGAACAAAATCGGTCTCTTCCGCTGATTGATACAGATAATCAAGCATCCCTTGAATGTCTTCTTCTTTCGGGCTCCTGATCAGGGCTTTTCTTCCATCCTTTAACGTAAATTCAAACTCACGAATAATCATAACTGTTTCTCCTCAAGCTCCGATTTGTTGCGGTAATTATACCATAGTCAACCTCATAAAACAACGAAGAAAACCTCTCTTGCCTCGGTAGACAAAAGAGGTTTCTTTTTTGGTGGAGGCGGCGAGAGTCGCGAAGTTTTCTGCGAAAACTTCCTTCCGGGTCCCTGCCCGGTCGCGTCGGGGAAACCGATCCACAGGATCGTTTTCTCTTCCCTCCGCGCTCTGTCGAGTTCGACTCTCGTTTCTTTTCTGCAAAAACAAAAACCGCCAAGCGGCGGCTTTGTTTTTGGTGGAGGCGGCGAGAGTCGAACTCGCGTCCGAAAACCTGTCGGCGCGACTTTCTCCGAGCGCAGTCGCTGTTTTCAAATTCCCTTTCCCGGGCTCCCAACGACAGGATCCCGGTTCCGGTAGCTTCATAAAGTCCGGCCTGCGGCAAAGCTTACGCAGGTTCGTTCCCTACCCTAATGACGCCCGACACCGCATCGGTAGGTTTACGCGGGCGGACGTCGTCACTGCTTATGCAGCGGCGAGTGCGTAGTTATTGTTGTCAGTTATTTTAGACAAATTCCCGTTTTTAACGAAGCACGGGTCTTCGGCTCGCTTATCCCGCTTCCATGATCCCCGTCGAAACCATTTCGCCCCCATGGGGAACTACGCTGTATCATAAGGCATTCTATGCACTTATGCAAAGATAAACCGGATCGCATCGTCCGTCCAGCTCCGAACCGTCTCCAGCATGAACGGATCGATCGTAAACCGTCCCGGCGTCAGAACGTCGAACCGTGCCGTGGACAGGCCGTGTTCGCCGCGCGGATAGACGTGCAGTTCCGTTTCCACGCCGTTTCGGATCAGTGCATCCGCAAACAGCAGAGAATTCTGTACCGGCACGCTCCGGTCCGCCGCCGTGTGCCACAAAAACGTGCGCGGCGTTTCGACATTGACCTGCTTTTCAAGCGAAACCAGCTCGACCGTTTCGGCGCTGTACGCATCGCCGAGCAGATTGCGGATCGAATCGCGATGTGCGTATTCGCCGCCCGTGATGACCGGATAGCCGAGAATCAGCCCGTCCGCACGATGCCGCCGCCCGGTAAATCCGAGCGATTCCGCAACCGGATGGTTCCAAAGCACGCCGGCTGCCGCCGCCGCATGACCGCCCGCCGAAAAGCCGCACAGATAAATCCTGTCCGGATCGATCCGGTACGCATCGGCATGCGCTCGCACATAGCGCACGGCTGAAAACGCTTCAATCAATGCGCACGGGAACCGCCCGTTCTCCGCCACCGTATAGGAGAGGATAAACGCCGAAATGCCTTTGGCGAGAAACGCCTGCGCCACCGGAACGCCCTCACGGTCCGAGATCCAGCGGTACGCGCCGCCCGGGCAGATGATGACCGCAGGCCGCAGAATATCCGTGCATTCCCCGTAGGTTTTCGGCGCATACGCCGTAAACTTGCAGGGCTTTTTCGGCTCCGGTACGCCCACTGCCGCATAGTCAATGTTCAGATCGATCGGTTGCAGAATCATGCTACCTTGCCAGTTTCTTCCAGTTGCGTTCGATGTCGCGCTCCGCATCGCGCTCTGCAATGCTGGCGCGTTTGTCGTACAGTTTCTTGCCCTTGGCGACGGCCAGTTCGATCTTTACCTTGCCGTCCTTGAAATACGCCTGCAGCGGAATCAGGCTGTACCCCATCGCCTGCGTCTGGGACGCGAGCTTGCGGATCTCACGCTTGTGGGCAAGCAGCTTCCGCGTGCGGAACGGATCGTGATTGAAGATGTTTCCCTGTTCGTACGGACTGATGTGCATGCCGAACAGGAACAGTTCCTCGTTCTTGACCTGCGCATAGCTGTCCTTGAGGTTCAGCTGTCCGCCGCGCACCGATTTGACCTCGGTGCCCACGAGCTCGATCCCGCACTCGTAGGTTTCTTCAATGAAATAGTCGTGGCGCGCCTTACGGTTGACCGCAACGACCTTGATTCCTTTCTGAACCGGCATGGGTACGCCACTCCTTTCCGGGAAATGAAAGCGGTGCAAGAAGCTTGCACCGCATCCGTTCCGTCTTGATCCGATTCGTTCAGCTTATTTGAACAGCTGAATGACAGGAAGAGCAATCGCCAAAACTGCGATCACGATTGCCAGAATCACGGTGATCTTCTGAAGTTTGGCTTCACGACTTGCTGCTTTGCCGCGCTGCGAGAACGTCTTGGTTTCGCTGCCGTAAGCAGCACCGAGACCTGCAGACTTCGTCTTCTGCAGCAAAACCACAACGCACATCAGAATCGATGCAACAACGAGAAGTCCCAAAAAAATGCTATACAAAATATCCATCTGTATTCCTCCACATATATCTGCGACGCTGATTATACCACGCAAGAATCGCAAATGCAAGCAAAATCGCAAGGTTTTTTCGCCGGATTTCAGCGTTTTCCGGTGTAATTCTCCGCAAGCAGCCGGATAAAACGGACGAACAGCGCCGTCGTTGTCTTTCGCGTTGCGGGATCGAGCCTGCGAAATGCGTGCAGCATCCGCTGCATCGCCGCCGTGCGGTTGCCGTTCAGCTCCGTCAACGTCAGAAGACCGGTCTGCTCCGCGATCAAAAAGCCGTTGTCGATCGCAATCTGCCGTTCTTTCGGCGTCGTATCCTCCAGCAAACGGACGATGCCCTCATGAAAGCGAAAGCTCTCCTCCGAAAGCTCAGGCTCGCGTACAAAGCGCACGTCCGCGATCTCCCACCTGCTGCAGTCGTGCTGCAAAAGTCCCCGAAGCGCACCGCGTGTCACAACG
>CADAQS010000127.1 GCA_902790115.1 uncultured Eubacteriales bacterium
TCCCCCATCAAGGAGGAACAGGAAAAGGGCTGTACGAATCCGTACGGCTGGACGAAGCTGATGAGCGAGCAGATCATTTCCGACACGGCGGCG
The DNA here is from genome assembly GCA_902790115.1 of uncultured Eubacteriales bacterium. GTDB lineage: Bacteria > Bacillota > Clostridia > Christensenellales > CAG-138 > UBA3792. The sequence continues at coordinate 94 of CADAQS010000127.1, forward strand.
ACCGCGCCGGAGCTTTCCGCGATTCTGCTGCGCTACTTCAATCCGATCGGCGCGCATGATTCCGGTCTGATCGGCGAGGATCCGAACGGCATTCCGAACAATCTTTTGCCCTACATCACCAAGGTCGCCGGCGGCAAGCTTGACAAGGTGCATGTGTTCGGCAACGATTATGAGACCCGCGACGGCACGGGCGTGCGCGATTACATCCATGTCGTCGATCTTGCGAACGGCCACCTTGCCGCGCTCGATTATGCATTCACACACACCGGTGCGGAAGCGTTCAACCTCGGTACCGGCAACGGCTACGACAGCGAATAACGGTTCCCCGGGCGGCAGCAACGGAACGCTGCCGCCTTTTTTTCATATCATTCCCCCGGAAAGGATTCTCCTTATGCGACAAGTCAACAACGTCAACGATCGCTACCGCGTCAAAAAGCCCGAGAGCGTAAAGGAGGTTCCAAAGTACCTTATAACGCTCGTCTCCACGTTCTGCACCCGCCTGTTCTATATCTTCCGGCTCGTCTGGGAAACGAAACGTTCCCTTCTGTTTCTGATGGTCTTTATGGCGCTGTTCAACGGCGTCATGCCGGTCATCGGCTCGCTGATCGGCGCGCAGATCATGAATCGTCTCGCCGAAGCCTACGCCGCGTCGCAGAACGGCACGCAGTTTGCGTTCCGCATGATCGCGGTTCTGCTCGCGCTGCAATTCTTCTATACATTTGTCAACAGCTCGATTTCGCGCGTGTACAGTCTTGTGCTGTCGATCTCGGGTGAACAGCTGAGCAACCACGTCAAGATGAAGATCATGCAGAAGGCCAAGGAGGTCGACATGGTGAGCTTCGACTCGCCCGACTTCTACGCCCGCATGGAGAACGCAAACCGCGAGGCCGGCATGCGTCCGCTGCAGATCATGAACTCGACTTTCGACGTGCTGTCCACGCTGATCCGGATCGTCAGCTACATCGTCGTGCTGTTCGCGGTCAGCTGGTGGGCGCCGATTGTGATCGTGATCGTTTCGATCCCGACGACGGTCATCAACTTCGTCTACCGCAAGAAAAACGTCAACTATATGTTCTTCCGCTCCAAAAACCGGCGGCAGATGGAATACTACGCGGGTACCGTGATCGACAAGGATCTCGTCAAGGAAATCCGCATGTTCAACCTTGCCGACACGTTCACCGAAAAGTATCAGGCGGCGTTTCAGGAATACTACGACGGTCTGCGAAAACTTCGCATCGGCGAGTGCCTGTACGGGCTTTTAGCCGCGCTTCTGACCAGCGTTGTCTATTGTCTTCTGTACATCTTTCTTGCGCGCGGCGTGTACCGCGGCAATTTCCCGGTCGGCGACTTCTCGCTCTACACCGGCGCGATCACGGCGATCAGCGCGGGCGTGACCTCGCTGATCACCAGCACCTCGTCGATCTATGAAGGCACGCTGTTCATCGAAAACCTGATCTCGTTCCTGAACGAAAAGCCGAGCATCGTGCCGTCGATCCCCGAAGCGCGTCACGTCGACCGCCACGTCGGTCACACGATCGAGTTTGAGAACGTCTACTTCCGCTATCCCGGCTCCCAGAAGGATGTGCTGAAGAACATCAACGTCAAGATCCGCGCGGGCGAAACCGTCGTGATTGTCGGCTTCAACGGCGCCGGCAAAACGACGTTTGTCAAACTCCTGACCCGCCTGTACGATCCGACCGCCGGACGGATCCTGCTTGACGGACACGACATTCGCGAGTACGACGTCAGCGAGCTGTATGACATGTTCGGCATGATCTTCCAGGACTACGGCAAGTACGCGGTCAGCGTCAGTGAGAACATCACGTTCGGCGATCTCGGACGCGATGCGGGTGAAGCCGAGGTGCGCGAAGCCGCTGCCCATTCCGGCGCGGACGTGTTCATCGACGCGCTGCCGGACGGCTACGACACGCCGCTGATGCGCTACTTTGAGGAAAACGGCACCGAGCTGTCGATCGGACAATGGCAGAAGCTCGCGATTGCGCGCGCATTCTACACCGACTCCGATATTCTGATCCTCGATGAGCCGACCGCCTCCCTCGATCCGATGGCGGAGCAGGAGATCTTCAATCAGTTCAACGAGCTGCGTGCAGACAAGACGAGCATCTTCATCTCCCACCGTCTTTCCAGCGCAACGATCGCCGACACGATTCTGGTCATGGTCAACGGCGAAATCGTCGAAAAGGGCAGCCACAGAGAGCTGATGGCGCTCGGCGGCGAATACTACACGCTGTTCTCGACGCAGGCCGCGCGTTACATCGACAGCGACGGCGACGGTCAGGCGGACGCATAAGACGTTTACAGGCACAAAAAACCCTCTGCGGGAAGGGAAACGCAGAGGGTTTTTCTATGCTGCAGCAAAGGTTAATCTGCGAACAGCCCGGTGGAAAGATACCGTTCGCCGGTATCGGGCAAAAGCGCTACGATTGTCTTTTGCGCGTTTTCCGGTCTTTTGGCAAGCTCGAGCGCCGCAAACGCCGCCGCGCCGGAGCTGATGCCGACCAGCACGCCCTCAGTTCTGCCGATGCGCTTAGCGGTGCGGAACGCATCCTCGTTCTCGACCGGGAAGACTTCATCGTAGATTTCGGTGTTCAGAACGTCCGGCACAAAGCCAGCGCCGATGCCCTGGATCTTATGCGCGCCGGCGACGCCCTGGGAAAGCACCGGCGAAGAGGCCGGCTCGACCGCGACGACCTTGACGTTCGGATTCTGTTCTTTCAAATAAGCTCCCGTGCCGGTCACTGTGCCGCCGGTGCCGACGCCCGCGACAAAGATATCGACCTTGCCGTCGGTGTCCGACCAGATCTCCGGACCGGTCGTTTCATAATGGATCCTCGGGTTCGCGGGATTGACGAACTGTCCGGCAAGGAAGCTGCCCGGCGTCGATTCGGCAAGCTCGTTCGCCTTGGCAATCGCGCCTTTCATTCCCTTGCTGCCTTCGGTCAGAACGATTTCCGCGCCGTATGCCGCGGCAAGCTGCCGCCGCTCGACGGACATCGTTTCGGGCATGACCAGAACCATCCGGTAGCCGCGTGCCGCCGCGACCGCGGCGAGACCGATGCCGGTGTTGCCCGAGGTCGGCTCGATGATCGTCGCGCCGGGCTTCAGGATGCCGCGCGCCTCGGCGTCCAGCACCATCGAACGGGCGACGCGGTCCTTGACCGAGCCTGCAGGATTGAAATACTCCAGTTTGGTCAGAACCTTGGCGGAAAGGTTCTCCTCCGCCTCGATGCGGGAAAGCTCTAAAAGCGGCGTATGGCCGATCAGATCCAGTGCGTTGGTATAGATTTTAGACATGATAAGATTCTCCTTATAGACATTATTGCGTATTTGAAAGTCGAATGGGTGTTGAAAGATGCAAAAACATTATGCCCGTTCGACATCGGAATCCGGATGAAAAATTCGATCTCATATCTTCCTCCTGAAAACAAAAACGATCGGAAGCCTTTCGGCGCTCCGATCGGATCATTCGTTGGGAAACGATGTTTCAGATGTGGGAAGCCCGTCCGGCGGTACAGCAAACAGCGTGCTTTGTACACGCCCACATCTGCATTCCGAACCGTTTCATGGGAATCGCTCCTCTCAAATAATATATAAAAATTACACCATTTTTGCCGGCTTGTCAAGCATTATTTTTCGGAAAACGCATTGACCGCGCCCGGCGTGACGGATCGGGTGAAGAGAAACCCGCCGTCGTCGGTCCGTGCATACGAAACGTCGGTCTCGGAAAACGGCACCTGCACCTCGTCGAGCTCAACATAGGAGCGGTTGACCAGGAACAGCTGTTCACCCTCCTGCGACAGCGAAAAACCCGTGCAGAACGGATCGGCGTCGCTTTGCGCCGTGCCGCCGGTACAGTACAGAACGAGATATTCCCCGCTCTTTAGCACCGTGCCCTCGGGGAACGTGTATTTATACTGTTTTTTGATCTCGTCGGTAAAGCCGAACCCCGACAGGTCGATGTCGCGGTCGGTCGGGTTGTACAGCTCGATCCAGTCGACCGAACCGTAATCGGGGTGCAGAAAAGCTTCGCTGTTCGAAGTCATGACCTCGTTGATGACCGGCTTGCCCTCGTTCTGCGGGAGCAGCAGCACCGCCGCAACAATGCCAGCGATCAGCAGCAGTGCAAGCACGATCAGCAGCACCACGCGCGGCGTCGACCAGCCGATGCGTTCGCGCGAAAACTCGCCCTCAAACGAGAGGTCGCCGTAGAGAACGTCCTCCTCAGACTCATATTGCTCGAAAACCGGACCGTTTTCCTTCTCTTCCATAGGCCGTTCCTCCGATGCTCTCCGCTTACTTGTGCGTCTTTTCCCTTGCCCGTTTATGCGCGCCGATCTGTCCGGGACGAAGCTCCTTGCCCTTCTGCGGACGGACGGATTCGCCCTTGAGCTTTTTGATGCGGTCGCGCAGCTTGGCGGCGGTCTCGAATTCGAGCTCGCGCGAGGCTTCAAGCATCTGCTCGGTCAGCAGCGCGATCTCCTTCTGCTTCTGCCGCTCGTCCATCTTCTCGAGCTTCTCGTCCTCGTGCCGCGTGATAATCAGCGTATCGTAGACGCGCTTCTGTACGCTCTGCGGCGTGATGCCGTGCGCCTCATTGAACGCTTTCTGCTTTTTGCGGCGGCGCTCGGTCTCCGAGATCGCGCGTTCCATCGAACCGGTCACGGTATCCGCGTACAGAATGACCTTGCCGTCCACGTTGCGCGCGGCGCGTCCGATCGTCTGGATCAAACTCGTTTCGGAGCGCAGAAAGCCCTCCTTGTCCGCGTCAAGGATCGCGA